>CABXSI010000006.1 GCA_902514865.1 uncultured SAR116 cluster alpha proteobacterium | reverse complement strand
TATGCCTACTTCATCTGCTATATCCTTACGGTGTAGTTTCATTGTAGGACCATCCATCCACTTTGGTTCAGAGCCATCTGTATCGGGTAACCACTTGTCTATCGAGGCGATGAAGGTGGCTTTGTCTTTATTTGATAAGTCTTCATCTAAAAAAACAATTTCGTAAAAATCATCAGCGTTAATATTGATTGCAGATGTATTTTCTAAAACACCTAACCAACCATCAGATGTGGTTAAAATTGTGTGGTTAACATATTCACCAAAAAATCCCTGTTCAATTGAAATATCTGAAAAACTTATACCATCCAACGCAAATTGATCTGAACCATCTTCAAAGTCAGTTATCCTGTCTGCTGAGCCCATCGTATAATTCGCATGAATTGGCTTAATTAAAATTGTGTCTAACCCATTTCCAGTTGTTATAATGTCAGTTCCAGGACCTGAGTTAATAAAATCGTTACCGTCACCGCCGTATAGATAATCATCACCATCACCAGATCTTATTATGTTGTCCTCGTTGGTTCCAATAATTTCAACATCAAAATAACCACCAAATGTAGCATTCTCAATTGATATTAATGTAGCTTGATGATTTGTGTTGCCCTTCTGTCCACTTATGCCGTTGACTAAATCAATTACTATGATTTGTTCAAAATCAGGATTTATGGGATATGAAGTAGTAAAACCATCTAAGAGTTCACCCAAATAAATTTCATAATTCACTTCGAAAGTATCATTACCTTCTCCACCATCAAATATCTGGGTTCCAGAACCGCTTCGGATAAGAATGTCATCTCCAAAATTTCCATACAACTGGTCGTCGCCCTCGCCTGTATATAGGATATCATCACCAGAGCCACCCTTTAGAACGTTGTCATTGACATCTCCCACAATAATAAAATCTTTATCACCAAAAACAGTAGCGTTTTCTATATTTGTAACGGTATCGTTGAGTGGATTATCTGGATCATTTGGAGATCCAACAAAACTTGTTGATAAATTAATTTCTCCCAAAAAATCTGAAGGTGCAGTTGTCCAGTTTTGATAATGAATTTCAATAGTATCAATGCCTGCGCCGCCATCGTAATCTTGATCTCCCGACGCATTATGTATTAAAATATCATCACTACCTAGACCAAAAACTGATTTATTACCTCCATTTATATAAATTCTATCAGGTAAATCAGTTCCAAATATGTCATCATCATTATCTGAACCATTAATGTCAGTATAATAACTTTTCATTGTTATCTTATAGTCAGGCGTAGCATTATCTACAATTGTGTTTTGTGTATATTGATTGTTAAAAGTAGTTTGTTCAAAACTGTCAATTTCAAGTCTTCCATTAATAAGAACTCTGTCTGCATGATCAACTGCTCCAGATACAAAACTTAAAGTTGTCTGATCTTGGATAAAATCATAATTAACTGTTACATCATCTACAGATTGAATATCGTAATCTAATAAGATTATTTCTTCCCCAACTTGGTAGTCAGTAATTTGAACTGTTCCCTCACCTCCAATTACAAATGTGTCGAAATCTTCAGTTGGGTTATCAGAAACTTCTTGGCCGTCATGTAAGTCACCAGAGATTTTATCTTTTTCTCCATGCCCATATACAACAAAAAGATCTTTTCCAGTGCCACCTAATGCACGATCTTCACCAGAACCTAAAATAATAACAGTATCATCGCCCCAATATCCATTAAAAGTACCATACCCTAAATCAACTGTTCCAGTTGGATTGTCTAGAATGTACCCTGCTACAGGATAATAATAGGCACCAGAAGACACTCCATAGAAAACGTCATTTCCTTTACTGCCTACAAAACCGCCAACATAACCGGTAAATGTATCTTGATAGGTGCCTGCAAAGTCTCCACCAACTATTATTTTGTCGACCGTACCTTGATCATAATTAACTACGACATATTCGTCAGTAACGTCGTCATCAGAATCAAGGTGCCAGTAGCTAACATATGTATTATTAATACCATCAGATGTATCTAGACCTACTAAGGTATCATTCCCATAAGCTGGTAAATGTCCACGTAGGTAATCATTAGATAAGATTATAGTGTCATCATAATAACTAGCATATAATCTTTCGAAATTAGATACTTGGTCTATCGACCCATAACCATCTTCAACAATACCAGTAATTAAATTTGCATTTATACCAGAAGGTGCGTCATAATATACTAGTCTGTCTAGCGCTAACAGACCATTTTCATCAACGTCATTACCAAACTCGTCTTGAAATAATTCCTCACCACCATCAAGTATATCGTCCTGAGATCCTCCACCAATTACATCCTGACCAAGACCGCCAGTTAAAGTGTAACTATTTTCTAACCCTGATAAGACACTATCTTGTTCCCACCACTCTCCAAGTGGACCTAAAATATCATTTCCAGAGGTAAAATTATTACCTAAATCAATAAACTTAAGTATAATATCTCCATCACTTCTTTCTTCAACAATTGAAAGATCAAACTTGCCATTTAAAATTATTGATGAATCATGATTGCTATCCCTGGTGAGGATCTTTATATTTGTTTGGTTATTTAAAGTATCATATGAAATTTCAAAATTATCAGATAAGACACCATTATTGTCTAAAAAATTACCATTAGGAAACCATTTCTCTTGAATTTTAATCTCTTCTCCATTTTCGTAATCTGTAATTATAAGTTGTTGATTTTGATAATTATTGTCATCAAATCGTAAATCGAAATTATCTTGATCTAATCCACCAGTAATTATATCAGTTACACCAATTGAATGAAAAGATTGTCTTCCTTCATTGGCTATGACTACATTTTGAGTCATCTTTGATGTGGTAATAACACTAAAATTATATGCCTCAGTAACGGTGCCATTTGTATCGTCATAAATTAATAAATCTTTTTCATTAACAAATTCAAACCTCAATAAATCAGGTACATCTAAATTAAAACGATCATCATATTGTCTATTAGGGGCATAATTTCTTGCATCAATTTCTCCCATTGCCCTACCATCAACTGTAAAAGTTGGGTTAATATAAACATCATTACCAGGAGACAAAGTTATATCAAAACTGTAACGACTTATGTTAGATGTAAAATCAGATAATTCATAACCAGATAAATTGATGTAGTCATTTTCAATAGTAGAATGTGTTTCAAATCCAGCGCCAGTTCTATATGTATCTACCAGGCTTAAATCAATGATTTTATCATTAGGCATTTTAATAGAATTTGGATAAATTATTTGATTTTCAAAATTTATTTGATCATCAGTAGAATTTATATGTAGACCATTAAAATTATTATAATCATGCAACCATCTATATTTATCAAAGTTAAGTTCCAATTGATCTGCGTCAGATGAGCCATAATCAAATTCAGCAAAAGGATTATAAATGATAAGACTACTATCAGGGAAATCTTGGGGTTTTGAAATTTCAATCTCTGGATAGTTTGAAGTAGCATCTTCTTGGTCAAATTCTGGAGGTATATCGTAAATTAAATTTTGATAATTAGGATCATCAACAAAGTAATAAAGACTCTCTGTATCTCCTTCACCAAAATGATCCAAAATTTTAATGGTAAATGTTTGAGTTTTTGAGTGACCATTTTCATTTATGGCTTCAGCTACTATTTCGTGTGAGTTTGCATTTTTGAAAGATAATAAATTACTATCTTTAATTGAAACGATGCCAGTTTCATTATCTATTTGGAACCTGCCATTCGCATCGTTTAGAAGATTGTAAGTTATTAGAGAGTTTGAATTAACAGCATCGTATGCATTAACTGTAATTCCTACTTCATCATCATTTTGAACGTTTTCGCTTATGACATTTAAAACATTGTTATTATCAATTAGAGCAGTCAAATCATTTGTATCGCTTGTAATAAATGAATAATTTCCAAAATCATCAAATACTTTAAGTTCAACTGCTAAAATATTATTTAAATCATGCGATGAAAGAGTATATGTATTTTGATTTGCAAATAATATCTTCTCTACATTTAACTCTTGATTATCTACAAATAAAGTTTGTTGACCATCTTCTTTTACTCTAAACCAAGAAAATTCCATTCTTTCATAATCTATTCCATCTAAATCTTCTAAGTTGCTTAAATCTATAGATATTTCAGAACCTAAATCGTTTTGACCAACTATATTAAAATATCCAACTAAGGGATCATTTGTATTTATGATTTCATTTGCAATATCAATTGAAAAATTTTCACTAGTCGTAAAATTATCAGTATATTCAACTGATGCTGAGAGTTTTTTACCTACCGCATTCTGATCTAGTATTATTGAAGTTAAACCTTGTCCACTTTGCAGTAAATTTTGATCAGCAAACCATGAAACATTAACATCGTTAACTTCAAAACCATCTAAGTCTTCCCAAAGTAATTCTATTTGTGAATTTTGATAAAGGTTATTAACACTTGTATTTATAAATATATTTTCCTCATTTTTATTATAATAATGAGTATTAGTATTATAACTTTCATATATTATTAACTTTACATTTTCAGGATCATTATTTTTATTTTGAATATTAACGGTATTGCTATATATGTTTTCATTTTTTCCAAAATTATCTTGATATAATCCTTTTACATATAACTCATCACCAGCATTTTGTGGAAGAGGCGTGAATGTATCTCCATTAGAAATTAATTCATTATTCAAATACCACTCATAACTTACATTTTCTAAAACGAAGCCATCTTCTTCATAAATATCATCAAGAGAAATTGATAATTCTTGGCCTTCAAAAATATCATCATTCAGATCACCAACAATTCTGATATTACCAGTTGGCAAATCATTAACATTAACTATAATTTCTGACTGATCACTTGAAATGTTTTCTAAAGTACCATTTTGGTCTATATATGATATTTCAGCGGTTATATTATTATTTACATCACTTTGGGTTAATAAAAGATAGTTGTTATTTTCGTTTGGAATAATAGTTCCATTTCTAAACCATTCATATGAGAATTCTCCTAATTCATCAAAATCATTTATATTGTTTTCGATTGTTATTATCTGACCTTCACGAAAATCACCTGTTAAAGTTATATTTCCAGAAGGAGAGTAATTACTAGAAAATGCAATTATTCTTGCTGATTCATCCGTCCCAACATCCCAATTATAGAAATCGCTTGAATAATCAATTAAATAATGATTACCGTCAGCAGCCGCATTTACATGGGCATACCATGACACATTTGATCTATCATCTACTAAACCAAAATCATTGGCTAACAATGTAGTATCTTGTAATAATTCTCCAGAATAATTAATTCTGTCAACATAAAGATTTTTCTTAACACTAGAATGCGCCAGATCACCATCCCAACCAACTGGAGAGGCTGTAAGAACCAACAAATCATCATTATTCAAGATTTCAAAATCAACTATATAGCTATCTGTTAAGTTCAAATCAATATTAGCAACTGATTGTAAATTTTTATTAAAAATATTAATAGTATTGTCTATAATAAAGCCAAATTGATTTTCAAAAGTTTTGATGTAACCTGGCTGTGATAAATTGCTAATTGTAAAAGGAGATGAAATACTATCTAAGCTAGTATTTGTATAAAGTATATTGTTACCATAATAACTTTGCGATTGCTCGACATTTTCGAATGATAAAAATATTGTATCATTTACAATATCAAAATCATTTATATATGTTCTAGGATTTACACTCCAATCCTCCTGATATACGGAAACTATATTTGAATGGCCTATATACTGATCATTATTGGTATTATGAAAAATGGTATGATATTCAGAAAACTCATTATCATACAAGTTTTGATCTGCATTTATATCTAAAGATATTTTGATTATTTTAATTTCATTAGCATTTCCGACATTATGAGATAGAATATCGCCATCAAAAAAATCTTGATCTGTTCCCACAGGTGCATAAGCAACAAAAACATGACCGTCATAATATTCAATAAATGCATTGTCATTGAAAACTAAATCTTCAAATGTATCTGTTGAAATTTCAATTTGATGAAGTTTTTCAAGGTTTTCTGCGTCTCTTATTAGTACATGAATTTCACCTGCATTTCGATTACTTGCTCCAGCATATAATTCAAATAAAACTTCTTCGTCATTATAAATGCCCGTTGTAGCGTCTTTAAAATTTGCAGAACCATCCACAAAATATTGATTCATATTTTGGCTATACCACTGAATTGGGATATAAGGCTCAAAATCTAAATTGTAATTTTGAACATCTCCATCCATGTCAGTGGAAATCAACATCCAGTCGGATCCCCATGGACCATCTTGTATATAGTGATAATAGCCATGTGAATTAGACATAGTTAATTTGATGATATTATCACCTTCCTCAGGATAAACTCCAATATTATCATTGACTCCGCCAGGAAGATTGTGTCGTGAATTAATAACTTTAATTATTTCATAAGACATGTACAAGTATCCATGATTTAGGTATATGAAAATAACCTTAACAAAAATAATTTTTTTTTAAATGATCTTTGTCACACTATTAGAAAAAATAGATTTTTTGATAAATTTTTTTACATATAACTCATTTTAGTTTCTCTCCCTTGTAATAATTATGTTATTAAATGGTTTGTCTAGATTTGTGTCTACTTTTTCATATAAAATATATAATATAGAAAATTATCCCTAAAAAAATAAATTTAGAAATAACTTGCCATACTCGCAAACCTAGGGTACACAACAAATATATGGTTTTGCGAGCGTGGCGGAATGGTAGACGCACTGGACTTAAAATCCAGAGTCCGATAAGGACGTGGGGGTTCAAGTCCCCCCGCTCGTACCATATAATTAATTTTATTGACCTTAATAAAGTACATAGGCCATTGTATAAATGATTATTGCCCGTACAAGAAAAGATCTTAATAAAACTTTACAATTTTTTTCTCAAGAGCCCGGCAAGTTAGCTTTAATACCCACTATGGGCAACTTGCATGATGGGCATCTATCATTAATAAAATTAGCCAAATTAAATGCTAAGAAAACAATTACAACAATTTTTGTCAATCCACTTCAGTTTGGAAAAAACGAAGACTATTACAAATATCCAAGAACAGAAGAAACAGATATCCAAAAATTAACTAAAGAAAAATGTGATATTTTATTTATCCCAAAAAACAAAAATGAAGTGTTTCCCGAATATGAAAAGTTGAAACAAATTGAAGCCGGAAAACTTGGAAATGAGCTCTGTGGTAAAATAAGACCAGGTCATTTTAACGGTGTTTTGACGGTTGTTAACAAAATTTTTGAAATTATAAGACCTGATATTGCAATCTTTGGAGCAAAAGATTACCAACAACAAATTTTAATAAAACACATGGCCAAAAATTTACACCCTTATTTATCTTTGTTAAAAGCTCCAATTATAAGATCTAAAAATGGTGTCGCTTTATCTTCAAGGAATAATTATTTGTCTAAAACCGAAATTACTTTGGCTTCTAATTTATTCAAATGTCTTGAAAACAGTGTCAAATCTTATAAGAAAAATGTTCTCCTTCACGAAATCATAGATAATGCAAAAAAGTTCTTAATTGCTAAAAACCTTGATCCTGATTATTTTGAGCTGAGAGATAGTAAACTTAATATAATTAAAGATAGTAGTTTTAACGGAAAAAAAATTTTTTTAAGTTCCGTAAAAATAAATAACACACGATTAATTGATAATATTGAATTTTAATGTTTTTTTTTCCTTTTGCTGATGAAAACCCAACGATAAAAAAACCAGTTGTAAGTTGGAGCATTATTTTTATTTGTTCTATAATATTTTTAAATTATATCTTTAAACAAGAATATATAAAAGAACAGATTTTTTTAAGCTTTGGAATGATACCAGCGATTTTGTTTGGGTATTCTGAATTATCTAATAGTTTAAAAGTTGTTCCAGCTTTTATTTCAATTGTTACATCTATGTTTTTACATGGTGGGTGGATGCATCTAATCGGGAATATGACTTATCTATATATTTTTGGTGATAATGTTGAAGAAAACTTAGGCAAAACAAAGTTTATTATATTTTATTTATTAACTGGAATATTTGCAGCACTTTCACAGGCATTATTGGATACTAGTTCTACAATCCCTATGATTGGAGCGTCAGGAGCAATTGCTGGTGTCTTAGGTGCATATTTAGTTCTTTTTCCTAAAGCAAAAATTAAAGTTTTCTTTTGGTTTATAATTTTTGTTAAGATATTTAAAATCAGAGCTTTTATAGTTCTTGGAGGATGGATTTTAATACAGTTTTTAAGCTTTAGTGGAAATGACTTAAATTCCGGAGGCGTAGCTTATGCAGCACATATTGGTGGTTTCATTTCTGGTGTTGTTTTAATTAATCTTATGAAAAATAAAGGCAGAATAAAGCACATGCCATCAAGAAGTTCAGTACCTAACTCTAAATAAGTTTTAAAACGACCTTTCATCAAATTCATTTTCTTCAACAATTTTACCTTTACCTCCTAATTTAATTATTGCTGACAAGACTGCTTTCGCTGCTTCCTTAAGTAACTCTTCATTTTCTGATCTCAAAACTACCGAAGTACCAAAATTTCCTGGTTTGAAATACGGATAAGATCCAATTTTTATAGTTTTAAATTTTTTTTCAATTTTTTCTAAATCTTTCGCGATTAAACCTTCTCCAACATTACTAGAAACAGTTTTTGACTTAAGTTTTATCCCACCTACGAGATCATTTAAGATAGTATGAAACATTCCTTGCATAATTTTAGGAACTCCGGCAAAAACAAATAAATTCTCAATTTTATAACCTGGCGCAGCTGAAACGGGATTATCAATTAAACTTGAATTAGAGGGAATTACAGCCATTTTTTGACGAGATTCATTAAACTCAACATTAGTACCTTCATAATGTATTTTTAATCTCCTCATAGCTTCAGGATCTTTAATTAGTTTTTGATTAAAAGCTTTAGCAACAGATTCGGTAGTTATATCATCATGAGTAGGACCTATACCTCCACAAGAAAAAACATATGTAAATTTTTTTGTAAAATTTTTTACAGTTTCAATAATAGTTTCAGAATCGTCAGAAATTATTCTCGCCTCAATTAACCTAACTCCAATATTATTTAATTCAGTTGCAATCCAATTAATATTGGTATCTTTAGTCCTACCTGATAGAATTTCATCACCTATTATTATTATACCTGCTGTTGAAACCATAAATAGTTGCCTTTAAAAAAATTAATATTGTACGTAAATAGTTATGATAATATATATAACACATAACTTAATTTTTGGTCATAATGAATAATCAAATTGAAATACATAATAAAAACGCATTTAAAAAAATGCACGAAGCAGGTACTTTAGCCGCAAAGGTATTAGATTATATTACCGAGTATGTAAAAAAAGGTGTTTCTACAGGAAAATTAAATGATCTATGTCATGATTATATAATAAAAAATGACGCTGTACCTGCACCTCTAAATTATAGAGGATTTCCAAAATCTACATGTATTTCAGTAAATCATGTTGTTTGTCATGGCATACCTGGTGAAAAGATTCTTGATGAAGGCGATATCTTAAATATTGATATTACAGTTATTCTTGACGGATGGTATGGAGATACTAGTAGGATGTATTTTGTAGGTGAACCCTCAAAAAAAGCAAAGTTTCTTACAAGGATCACTTATGAATGTCTATGGTTAGGTATTGAAACGGTGAAACCTGGAAGTACAACAGGTGATATAGGTCACGCAATTCAAATGCATGCAGAAAAAAATGGTCTGTCAGTAGTTAGGGATTTTACTGGCCATGGTTTAGGTAAAGTTTTTCACTCACCTCCAACAATTTTACATTATGGACAGCCAAATACTGGTGATACACTTGAAGAAGGAATGATATTTACAATAGAACCAATGATTAATTCAGGTAAATATGATGTTAAAATTTTGTCTGATGGATGGACGGCTGTTACACGTGATAAAAGTTTATCTGCACAATTTGAGCATAGCATCGGTGTTACATCGGATGGCTATGAGGTATTTACTATTTCTCCTAAAGGATATACCCAACCTGCATATACAATTTAGGGACAAAAAGCTTTTATTAGATGTTATTTTAAATTTTTTTCTATTGTTTTTTTTATAGATTTAGACGTTTCTTTAATAACAGGTTTAGCCTTCTTATATGCTTTGAAAGCAACTTCTCCTGCCTTTTTTCTTGCTGCAGGATTAGTTGCTAAAATTTTGATCGCATTTTTTAAAATTGAGCCAATAATCATAAAAATCTCGTATTAAAATTAAAAAGAAAATATGTATATCTTAGTATATTTTTTAAGTATAAGGAAATTGTAAAAGATAATTTCTTATTATTATTTTTTAATACAAATTACTTCACTAGGTTTTAATATGATTGAAAGATATTCAAGAAAAGAAATGGTTCAGATTTGGTCTCCTGAAGAAAAATTTAATATTTGGTTCCATATAGAAGCACATGCATGTGATGCTCAAGCTAAATTAGGAGTTATACCAAAAGAAGCAGCCAAAGTAATTTGGAAAAAAGGTAAATTTGATATAGATAAAATTGATGAGATTGAAAAAACAACTAAACACGATGTTATTGCTTTTTTAACAAATTTGGCTGAATATGTTGGAGAGGATGCTAGATTTATTCATCAAGGAATGACATCATCTGATGTCCTTGACACTACTCTTTCAATACAATTAAAAAAAGCTTCAGATATTTTGTTGAGAGATATCGATCAGTTACTTGAAACACTAAAAAAACGCTCTCTTGAGCACAAAAAAACTGTTACTATTGGAAGATCACATGCTATTCACGCTGAACCAGTTACTTTTGGCTTAAAGTTAGCCGGATATTATGCTGAGTTTAAACGAAATAAAAAAAGATTACTCGAAGCCAAAAAAGAAATAAGCACATGCGCAATTTCTGGTGCAGTAGGTACGTTTGCACACATTGATCCATATGTAGAAAATTATGTTTCGGAAAAATTAGGATTAATCCCAGAAGAAGTTTCAACACAAATTATTCCTAGAGATAGACACGCAATGTTTTTTTCTACTCTTGGTGTAATTGCTTCGAGTGTTGAACGATTGTCTACTGAAATTAGGCATCTCCAAAGAACAGAAGTAAGAGAAGCAGAAGAATATTTCTCTCAAGGCCAAAAAGGTTCGAGCGCTATGCCTCATAAAAGAAATCCCGTACTTACAGAAAACCTTACTGGACTAGCTAGATTAGTTAGATCTTGTGTAACACCAGCATTAGAAAATGTAACACTGTGGCATGAACGAGATATTTCTCATTCGTCTGTTGAAAGAATGATAGCTCCAGATGCAACAATAACTTTGGATTTTGCACTTTCTAGGTTAAATAATGTTATTCAAAACTTACTTATATATCCTAATGCAATGCTATCAAATTTAGAAAAGTTGGGTGGTTTAGTCCACTCTCAACAAGTACTATTGGCACTTACTCAAAAAGGTGCAAGTAGAGAAAATGCTTATGAAATGGTCCAGAGCAATGCGATGAAGGTTTGGAAAACGCCAGAGCATAAAAGAAAAAATGTTTATAAAGATTTACTTAAGAAAGATTCTAAAGTGTTAGAATTTCTCAATGAAAGGGAAATAGATGATTTATTTAATCTTGATCAACACTTTGTTCATGTAGACACAATCTTTGATAGAGTTTTTGGTAAAGAGGAATAATTTTATGTCCAAAAAGAAAATTTTATATGAAGGAAAAGCTAAGACCATACTTGAAGGCCCTACTCCAGATACAGTAATACAATATTTCAAAGATGATGCTACTGCAAATAATGCTGAAAAACATTCAATAATTATCGGAAAAGGAGTTTTAAATAATTCTATTTCTGATTTTTTAATGAATAGAATCAATGAGATTGGAATACCAACCCATTACATAAAAAAATTAAATATGAGGGAACAACTTGTAAGAAAAGTTGAAATTATTCCTGTTGAATTTGTTGTTAGAAACATTGCTGCAGGATCTATTGTAAAGAGATTAGGATTAAAAGAAGGTAGAGTTTTTTCGAGGCCTCTTATAGAGCATTATTTAAAAAAAGACGAATTAGGTGACCCTCTAATTAATGAAGATCATATTGTGAATTTTGAATGGGGAACTCGTGATGAATTGGATCAAATGAATGAGTATGGACTTCGTATAAATGATTTTCTAAGAGGATTATTTTTAGGAATTGGTCTCAAACTTATAGACTTTAAAATCGAATTTGGCCGATATTATTCTGAAGATGGTAACTCTATATTATTGTTAGCTGACGAAATAAGTCCAGATAATTGTAGATTATGGGATGTAAGCACAAACCACAAAATGGATAAAGATTTATTTCGTCAAGATATAGGTGGTTTAAAAGAGGCATATCAAGAAGTTGCAGACAGATTAGGAATTCTTCCTGAAAAGAAAAAATACTCAAATGCTAAAACTGAAATTGTTAAATAAAGAGAGCTTTAATGAAAGTTATAGTAAATATATCCCTTAAAGAAGGTGTGTTAGACCCAGAGGGACAAGCGATTAAAACCTCATTATCAAACTTGGGTTTTGAAAATTTAAATGATGTACGTACTGGAAAACAAATTATTTTGAATTTTAAAAATTTAGAAGAGAATGAAGCTGTTTTAGAGACTAAAAAAATGTGCGAGGATTTATTAGTAAATACTGTTATTGAAAAATATAAAATCAATATTTTAAGGGATTGAGGGTAAAGTGCGCTCAGGGGTTACAATATTTCCAGGGTCAAATTGTGATAGAGACATAATTGTCGCTCTAAAAAAAATCACAGGTAAAGCACCTATTAAAATGTGGCATAAAGATATAGAATTTCCAAATTTAGATCTAATTGTAATTCCTGGGGGGTTTAGCTTTGGTGATTATCTTAGATGTGGGGCTTTAGCTGCAAGATCTCCAGTGATTCAAAACATAAAAAATCATATAAGTCGCGGAGGTGCTGTTCTTGGTATATGTAACGGATTTCAAATATTGATCGAAGCAGGAATACTTCCTGGTTCATTAATTAGAAATAAAAAATTACTTTTCACCTGTAGAGATACAAAGTTAGAAATACAGGACACTATTGTAAGTCCTTTTCTTTCTGGCTTAAAAAAAGAGCTTCATTTAAATATACCTGTAGCTCATAACGAAGGTAATTTTTTTGCATCAGAGACACTCTTAAATGAATTGAAAAATGATGGAAGAATAGCTTTTAAATACATAAAAGAGATAAATAATGATATTGATTATAATCCTAACGGTTCATCAAATGATATCGCAGGAATATTATCAAAAAATGGAAGAGTTTTGGGTATGATGCCTCACCCTGAGAGAGCTATTAATAATATACATGGTGGAACAGACGGTTTGAAATTTCTTACCAAAAGTTTTGAACAAATAATTGGTTAAATTATGAAAATTTTAAATCAAGACCTTTACAATATTAATAAAAATGAATACCAAGCCCAACAAAAAAGCACACTTGTAGATGCTAAGGGAATGGGATTAACAGAAGATGAATTCAATTTAATTTGTAATAAAATCAAAAAAATTCCAAATAAAACTGAATTAGGTATTTTTTCGGCTATGTTTTCAGAACATTGTTCTTATAAAAGTTCAAAAAAATGGCTTAAAACTATGCCTACTAAAGCAAAGCACGTAATTCAAGGACCAGGCGAGAACGCTGGAGTAATTGATATTGGAGACAACTTAGCAGCTGTATTTAAGATAGAGTCACATAACCATCCATCATTTATAGAACCTTATCAAGGAGCTGCAACCGGTGTTGGAGGCATTTTGAGAGATGTTTTTACCATGGGTGCAAGACCTATAGCTTTGTTAAATGCTTTAAGATTTGGTTCTCCAACTGAACCCTTAACAAAACACCTTGTCTCAGGAGTAGTGAAAGGAATTGGAGGGTATGGAAATTGTATTGGTATTCCTACAGTTGGTGGAGAAACAAACTTTGATAAATCATATGATGGAAATATATTAGTAAATGCAATGGCAGTTGGTCTAGCAAACAAAGATAGAATATTTTACTCCGCGGCAACTGGGAGTGGCAACCCTGTTATATATGTAGGAGCCAAAACTGGAAGAGATGGAATACATGGCGCAACTATGGCATCAACTGAATTTACAGATAATAGCTCTGAAAAAAGACCAACGGTTCAAGTAGGTGATCCTTTTACTGGAAAGTTGCTCTTAGAAGCCTGTCTTGAATTAATGAGCACTGATACTGTATTATCTATTCAAGATATGGGAGCTGCTGGATTAACAAGTTCAAGTGTCGAAATGGCTTCAAAAGGATCATTGGGAATGTATTTAAATCTAGATTTAGTTCCTACAAGAGAGGATAAAATGACCAGTTACGAAATTATGCTCTCTGAAAGTCAAGAAAGAATGTTGATGATTTTAAAACCAGGCTCTGAAGAAAAAGCAAAATTAATTTTTGATAAATGGGATTTAGATTTTGCTGTCATAGGTGAAGTAACTAAAACAGGTAGATTAATTTTAGATAAAGATGGTTTTGAGGTATGTAACATCCCTATCAACCCGCTTGTAGAAGATGCTCCTGAATATGACCGACCTTACGAAATTATTCAAAATAAAAATATCATTAAAATAAATGAGTTAAAAATTAACTACACGGTAGATGAAATTTTAGCCAAAATTTTTGAAAATCCTAATATATCCAGTAAAAGATGGATTTGGGAGCAGTATGATAGCTCTGTGATGGGTGATACAATTTCTTCAAATGGCAAGAGCGACGCTTCCGTAATAAAAATACATGGAACTGAAAATAGTAAAAGTCTTGGCAAAGGAATTGCCATTACAACTGATTGTACACCAAGATATGTAAAATCAGATCCAATTAATGGTGGAATGCAGGCCGTATGTGAAGCAGCAAGAAATGTTGCTGCCTCTGGAGCCAAACCTATGGCGATTACAAATAATTTAAATTTTGGTAATCCTGAGAAAAAAAATATTATGGGTGAAATCGTTGGATCTATCAAAGGAATTTCTAAAGCTGCGTCCTTTTTAAATACTCCAATCGTCTCTGGAAACGTTTCTCTTTATAATGAAACCAATGGAAAAGGAATTCTACCAACACCAGTGATTGGTATGGTAGGTGTTATAGATCAGGTCGAAAATTGTTTAGAAATGAATGCAAAAGAAGACAATACTCTATTAATTTTAGGTCAATCAGAAAATTTTACTCAAGGTTGGGTTGGCTGTAGTATCTATCAGGAAATAGAAAACAAGATAATTGACGGGGCTCCTCCTCCTGTTAATTTAGAAAAAGAAAGGAAAATCATCGAAATATTGTTAAAATTACATACTAAAAAACTTTTGACAGCAGCACATGATATTTCTGATGGCGGTTTACTAACAACGACCTGTGAAATGTTATTTAAAAATAATTTAGGTTTAAATGTGAATTTACCTAAATTATTGTTAAAGAGTGATAGTAAAGACCCTATACTTCACTCATGGTGTTTCGGTGAAGATCAAGGAAGAATTATAGTAGCCACTCAGAAAATTGATAAAGTTAAATTATTTCTTGAAAAAAATAATTTAGATTATTTTATTCTTGGCAAGACTAATGCAAGCAATAACTTGAATTTAAGCGATATAACTACTATATGTATTAATAATTTAAAAAACTCGAATGAAAAAACATTACCTTATATAATGAGTTAATATGAATAAATTTAGGTTTTAACATGGCTATGACAGCGGCTGAAATTGAAGAACTTATTCTTAAATCTTTTCCAGATGCAAAAATTACTATAGATGATTTAAGAGGTGATGGCGATCACTATGCTGCTCAAATAGTTTCTGAACAATTTAAAGGATTAACGAGAGTACAACAGCATAAGCTGGTTTATAATGCTATGGGCGGGAAAATGGGGAATGAGCTACATGCGTTAGCTTTAAATACTTCAGCACCTAAAAATTAAAGGAGACCTAATGATGGAACAGGATACAAAAGAAAAAATTGAAAATATAATTAATGATAATGAAGTATTATTATTTATGAAGGGTACCCCAGTAATGCCACAATGTGGCTTTTCAGCTGCTGTAGTTGGTGTTTTAAGCCATATGGGTATAAAATTTAACAGCGTAAATGTTCTTGAAGATTCTGAAATAAGAGAAGGTATAAAACAGTATTCTGATTGGCCTACTATACCGCAACTTTATGTTAAAAATGAGTTTGTAGGTGGATGCGATATTATCAGGGAAATGCATGAAAATGGGGAGCTAACTCAATATTTTCAAAATGCAGGTATTAATATTTAATTAATATATGTTAAACACAATATCATATTGCGTTTAGTTATTATTTTTAACGTGAATAAAATTCAATAACTAGGTTGGTTTCCATTTGTACTGGATATGGAACATCATCAGGCATAGGTATTCTTAGAAGTGAACCAGTAAACTTTGAATGATTCACTTCAATGTATTCAGGAACATCTCTTTCAGGCAAAGTTGCAGCTTCAATAACAGCTGGAATACCTTTTGCCTTTTCTTTTAATGAAATGACTTCACCAACATTGATCATTCTTGAAGGAATGTTGCATCTACTTTCATTAACCATTACGTGTCCATGATTTATTAATTGTCTACATGCAAAAACAGTAGGCGCCAATTTCATTCGGTATAAAATAGCGTCTAATCTACATTCTAAAATACCAATTAAATTAGCTCCAGTATCACCTTTTTTTCTAACTGCAGCTGTGTAATATTTTTTGAACTGTTTTTCACCTATGTTGCCATAATAACCTTTTAATTTCTGTTTAGCCATTAATTGAACGCCATAATCTGTAGGCTTTTTTCTTCGCTGACCATGTTGACCTGGAGCGTATTCTCGATCATTTAATGGAGATTTTGGTCTTCCCCATAAATTAACCCCTAATCTTCTATCAATTTTATGTTTTGAACTAGTCCTTTTATGATCTGACTTAGGCATATTTTAAACCTTTTTATCTACTACTAAAAAAGTAGTTAATTATTCCAATCAGAAGTTAAAACTTCGGGATAAATAACACCACGTCATTATCCACATTATCGGAACTAAGACTGAAAAATACTATTAAAATGTTAAAAGTCAAGTACGATTTGAACTTCCTGATAAGGATCTAATGATTCCATGAAGTGTCCTTAAATCCTGATGAGTCAAAGACGCTCTGTTAAATAAACTTCTTATATTTCTTTTAACAACGGGTGCCATTTCTGGTGAGTGAAAAAAACCAGACTTACTGAGTAAAAAATCTAATTGTTGATAAAAATACTCTCTATCCCCAACATTAGAAATTTCGGTGCTTTTTTTTAATTTTTTGTTTACTTTAATAGGTATATTATCTTCTTTAAAATAGGACATTTTAACCTTATTCCATTCCCAACAAATCAATAATACTGCTTGAGATAAATTTAAAGATGAAAAGTTTTGGTTTAGTGGAATTGAAATTGTATAATCTGCTTGTACTACATCGTCATTTGATAAACCTGACTGTTCAGGACCAAACAGAAAACCTACTTTTCCACCATTAACAACATGATGAAAAGATTTATCTATTGCTTCAAATACACCTAAAGATTTTGTGCCAATAACACGTTTTCTGGCAGTAGTAGCAAATAATAAAGAAATATCTTTAGTGGCTTCTTCTAAAGATTTATAGACATTTGTTTTATTTAATACGTCATCAGCTCCAGCTGAAATTGCATACGCCGAGCTATTTGGCCATCCATCTCTTGGTTCTATCAATCTAAGCTTTTCGATACCAAAATTTTTCATTGCTCGAGCTGAAGAACCTATATTTTCTCCAAGTTGTGGCTTAGACAAAATTATATTAGGAGTTAAATCAATCATGCGTGCACATATATTTAATTTTTTCTCCATATCGTTTTATCTGCTCTATCTTCTAATACGATATCAAGTTTAAGTAATTTCTCTCTTATTTGATCTGCTTTAGTATAATCTTTTCTATCTTTGGCAGTTTTACGTTCTAGTATAAGTTCTTCTATTTCTTTTTCAGCTATGGAGATTTCACTACTTTGATTATTATTTAATTCTTTTCGAGGCCTAAACCATTCTTCAGTAGATTGGGATAAAATACCTAAAATATTACTAGAATTTTTTAATTTTTGAGCACACTCTTTACTTCCTTTATTTGCTTCATCAGTTAGGTAATGAGCTCTGGCAAGAGCTTTAGGAGTATTTATATCATCACATAGATTAATAATAAGTTCCTTATCTGGGTTGCCATTGACTTCAAAACCATCAACAGCTCTGTAGAGCCTAGACAATGATTTTTTTGCTTCCTCCAAAGATTTTTTACTAAAGCTAAGGGGAGCTCTGTAATGAGCTTGTAACAGAGCATATCTTATAGCTTCACCATCGAAATGAAAAAGAAGTTCATTAATAGTAGTAAAGTTTCCAAGTGACTTTGACATTTTTTCACCATCAGAGGTAACATAACCATTATGAAGCCAAAAATTAGCCATAACTTCTGTGTCATTTGCACAACAAGATTGAGCAATCTCATTTTCATGATGAGGAAAAATTAAATCCAAACCACCTGCGTGTATATCAAATTGCTCACCTAAATATTTTTTACTCATAGCAGAACATTCGATATGCCAACCTGGTCGTCCTCTTCCCCAAGGACTATCCCAACCTGGCAAATTCTTTGTAGAGGGTTTCCAAAGAATGAAGTCTCCTGGTCTATCTTTATATTCAGCAATATCAACTCTTGAACCAGATATCATATCCTTGAGTGACCTTCCTGATAACATTCCATATTTTTTAAATTTTCCAACCGAAAAAAGAACATTTCCTGAGGAAACATAAGCAAAACGTTTTGAAATTAATATTTCAATCATTTCTATTATTTCATTAATATGGTCTGTAGCCCTTGGTTCAAAATCTGGATTTAAATTACCTAATGATTTACAATCGTAATGAAAATTTTTTATCGTCTTTTTAGTTAATTCCGATATTAGTATTTCTTGTTCAATCGCTCTTTTGTTGATTTTGTCATCAATGTCAGTGATGTTTCTAACATAGGTAACTTTAGGATACATTGTTCTAAGTAATCGAACTAAAACATCAAATACAACTAAAGGTCTTGCGTTTCCAATATGAATAAAATCATAAACTGTAGGTCCACATGCATAGATTCTTACGTCATTTTTATCAATAGGATTAAAAACAGATGTTTTTTTTTCGAGGGTATTATATAAATTTAAGTTATTCATAGTAACAACCACTCTTCAATTCTTGTTATTTAATCGTTCAACAATTTTCTGTCTTCCCATTGTTAAAACTAGATTTGCCATTTCCGGACCATTATTTTGTCCTGTTAGACATAATCTAAGAGGTTTGAATAAGTCTTTACCGTTTTTACCAGTTTCCTTCATTAACAAACTGGTCCAAGTTGACCAAGTATTTTTATCAAAATTATCCTTTGGTAGAGTTTTCAATGCTAAATGTGTGAACTCATGATCATCATTTATGGTTTTAATTTTTCCATAAACAATATTCCACCAAAACTTTATATCATTAAAAGTATTAATATTTCCTCTAATTAAATTCCAAAATTCTGTGGTTATTTCAAAATCTAAAATATTTAATTGATCACTAATATCGTCAAAATTGATTAATTGAAAAAACTTGGAATTCAGGTTTAACAATTCCACTTTATCAAATTTAGGTTTAGATTTTCCAAATTTATTAATATCAAAGTCATTAATTATTTGATTTATATTTTTAAAAATATCAATTGAATCAGAAGTGCCAACCTTGGATAACAATGATGATATTGCCATTGGTTGAAAACCTTCTTGTCTTAAGTCTTTTAGTGACAAACTACCAAGTCGTTTAGAAAGACCTTCTCCCGAAATGTCTGTTAATAATGATAAATGCCCTAACCTAGGGGGGGAGGATCCTAGTGCTTCAAATAATTGAATTTGCGCAGCAGAATTTGTCATATGATCTTCACCTCTCAAAATATCTGTTACTTCAAAGTCAATATCATCAACAACTGAGGCGAGTGTATATATAACTCTGCCATCTTCTCTTAAAATAACAGGGTCAGATAAATTGGACATGTTATATTTACTTTCACCTTTAACCAAATCATCCCAATTTACGTCAATATGATTTAATAAAAATCTATAATGAGGTTTTTTTCCTTTAGATTTAAGATCAGCAATCTCTGAATCTGACAATTTAAGAGAAGATCTGTCATAAATAGGGGGTTTTCCAGAAGATAGTTGACTTTTTCTTTTTAAAGATAATTCATCAGCAGTTTCAAAACATGGATACGCTCTTTTTTTATTGAGTAGTACTTGTAAAGCATTGTCATAACAAGATATTCTAGAAGATTGTTTTTCTAAACTGTCCCAGCCTATATTCATCCAACTTAAATCTTCTTTAATTGCAATTTCATATTCTAAAAACGATCTGTCTTGATCCGTGTCATCTATTCTAAGCATAAAATGCCCATTATTTTTTCTAGCAAATAAAAAATTTACTAGTGCGGTTCTAAAGTTTCCAATATGCAAGTAACCAGTTGGACTTGGAGCAAAACGAACTTTCATTAAAACTAATTCCTATTTTAAAATAGATACTATATTTATCTCTATATACAGTTTAATCAATTCCAATTTCTAAACCCACTAGTTAAAGGATATCGTCTATCTCTACCAAAGGCCTTTTCTGTGACTTTTGGTCCGGGTGCAGATTGAAATCTTTTATATTCAGATCTTGATAACAGCATAGAAATTTTTTTGACATCTTCTATTTTATAACCTTCCGCAACTATTTGATCTAATGATAAATTATCTTCGACTAATTTTTTTAAAATTGCATCAAGAATGTCATACTCTGGAAGACTGTCAGTGTCTTTTTGATCTTCTCTTAACTCAGCGCTAGGAGGTTTTGTTATTATCCTTTCAGGAATAACTTCACCATTTGGCCCTAAAAACTCAGAAGATTTATTTAAATTTCTCCATTTACATAATTTAAATACATCACTTTTCCACACGTCTTTTATAACTGCGAACCCTCCACACATGTCTCCATATAAGGTGGCATAACCAACTGCATATTCAGATTTATTTCCTGTAGCTAATACCATTGATCCATATTTGTTAGAAATTGCCATTAAAAGCAAGCCTCTTAATCTAGATTGAATATTTTCTTCAGTTATTCCTGGAGA
The DNA here is from genome assembly GCA_902514865.1 of uncultured SAR116 cluster alpha proteobacterium. GTDB lineage: Bacteria > Pseudomonadota > Alphaproteobacteria > Puniceispirillales > Marisalimonadaceae > Marisalimonas. The sequence goes on along the minus strand of CABXSI010000006.1, from coordinate 11,497 downwards.
AACATTGGGACCTTTAAATCCTAAAAGGATATTATCAACTGTTTCCATGCCACGTGTAATATCTAAATACGAATAATCTATTCCTAAATTGTACGATGCTAACTTTGCATCTTCTAAACTTTCTTGACTGGTATAAGGGCTTGGCATCATAACAGCTTTTACTAAATTTGGTCCTAGGGCATCAGTTGCAATTGCCGCTACTAAAGCAGAATCTATTCCACCTGACATTCCAAGAACAACACCAGGAAAACCATTATTTTGAACATAATCTCGTACACTTACAACTAGTGATTTATATAAAGCTTCTATATTTGAAGAAACACTATTAATATTTTCTTTGAAGGTCCATTTATTATTAATTTTTTGTAAATCAATTTTTATTACATGTTCTTGAAAATCATTTAATTGGATATTTAACTTACCTCTATCACTTAAACAAAATGATGCACCATCAAATATTAATTCATCTTGGCCACCTACTCTATTTAAATAAATTAAAGGCAATTTCGACTCTAAAACACGAGAAACAGCTACTGACATTCTTTGATCATTTTTTTTAATAGAATAAGGTGATGCATTAATAGAGAGTATTATTTCTGCTCCAGTTTCACACAAACATTCAATAACAGTTTCAGTCCATATATCTTCGCAGATTGGTAATCCAATCAATACATCTCTTACTTTAACTGGACCAGATAGTGAGCCAGGAGAAAAAATTCTTTGCTCATCAAATACACCGGTGTTTGGAAGATTATACTTATCTCTATAAGATAAAATTTCTCCTTTATCTAAAACAAAAACTGAGTTTTTAATTGATTTATTTTCTTTTCTGGGAGCACCTAGGATAATAGCTGCTTTACCATCATTAGTAAGTTTAGCTAGTGAAATAATTTCATTCTCAACAAGTTCTAAAAAATCATTTCTAAGAACTAAATCATCAATTGGATATCCAGTAACATATAATTCAGGAACAACAATTATATCAATTTCTTCACTTAAACTGTCCCTAATTTTTATTAATTTGATAATATTACCCTTAACGTCACCAACTATCGGATTTAACTGAGCGAGAACTATTTTAAGATTATTTTTCATAATTAACTCATCAAATAGATTATTATTAACGCCTAAGAAGAAACTCTCTTCCAAGCTTAACTTGAGACTTACCACCATAAGAAATAATATCAGCTGTCGCATAAGTTTCAGACCATCTGCTTGGAAGATATGATCCAGTCCCAATTACATCTACTGGAACGTTCGCCAAAGAAAAAACTTTACATTTTTCTGGACCAAATCCACTTGAAGCAACAATTTTAACTTTTTGAAAGCCTGCATTATTTAGTATCTCTCTTAGATGCCAAACTGACGCCGCAGAAACACCAGTGCCAATTAAATAACGAAGCTCTTGCTCTGTTCTATATCCTCTAATAGACTCAGGAGCATTTCTCTCTAAAACCGCATAAGAACCTGCTACATCTAATCCTTCAATATACCTTCCACCATGAGTATCTAATCTTAATGACAAAGTTCCATTATTCGCCAAATGTTTAAACGATCTGCAAATCATAAGACCATCAGTTATTTCTTTACCAAAATAATCAATTAAAACAGTTAATGGTTGGTCAGGCCAAGTGGAATGAAACATTTCTGCAGCTTTTAGGGTCGAACCAGCATAACCAACTAAAGCATGAGGCATAGTGCCTAAACCCTTTGTGTTTTGAAACAGGTGAGCCGTCTTATCTGTAGCACATCCTATAAATCCAATCGCATTCATTTCAGATTTAACTCTTTGAGATCCAATATATGCTCCATAAGCCATTAAATCGGCCATGTCTGTACCTGCACAATGACGAGCATCCATTGCTAGAAAAGATGTTTGACGTAAACTTTCTACCATTGATCTAGCATTATAAGCAGCTACACAGGTTGCTCCAATTTTTTGAAGTAAAGCTGTTTCTAAATCCACTAATAATAACATAGAACCAGATATATAGACCATTGGCTCTCCAGCTCCTACGTCACTTCCTTCTTCAAAACAACGGTTAATATTAACGTTACCCTTTCTTTCTTTTATAATATGTTGAAGCCAATCAAGTGCTGGATTTAAAGCCGATATCACAGGTCTACGCATAAAAATTGCATAAGTAACTTCAGTATCACCAAACTCAGCTACAACATCTCTAGTTCTTAAAAAGTATGTGTCTGTAACAGACGATAACTGGACTGGATTTGGCCTTAAGTCATTTGGCCAAGATACTTTTTTGATTAGATTAATATTAGGTTTCTTTTTATTTTCAGACAATTTCAAACCTTCAAGATACCGCCGCATTTTTTTTTGCAAGGTTAGTCCTATTTTCTGCAAGCAAGTCAGCTACTAAAAATGCTAATTCCAAGGATTGAGTTGCATTAAGTCTTGGATCACAATGAGTATGATATCTGTCAGCTAAGTTAGCTTCATTTACTTCATACACTCCACCAACACATTCAGTAACATTTTGTCCTGTCATTTCAAAATGGACTCCTCCTGGTACAGTATGCATTTCATTATGAACTTCAAAGAAACCTCTAACTTCTGCCATAATATCATCCATTTTTCTTGTCTTAAATCCTGAAGATGCTTTTACCGTATTTCCATGCATTGGATCACAACACCAACCAACGATCAAACCTGATTTTTTAACAGCTATTATTAAAGGTTTTAATTTTTTGTAGACGTCGGCAGAACCCATTCTAGCAATAAGAGTAAGTCGTCCAGCTTGATTCAATGGGTTTAGCTTTTCAATAAGTCTTAATAAATCATCAGGATCTGTTGAGGGTCCACATTTTAAACCAATTGGGTTAGCTATGCCTCTCATATATTCTATGTGCGCTTCATTAATGCTTCTAGTTCTATCTCCCACCCATAGCATGTGTGCTGAAGTGGCAAACCATCCTTTTTCTTCAGTAATAGTATCTTTTCTAGTGAGTGCTTCTTCGTAATTAAGTAAAAGACCTTCGTGCGAAGTATAAAATTCAGTTTCTCTTAGCTGAGCAGTATTCTCTGGTGTCATGCCACAAGCATTCATAAACTCTAATGATGAAGTTATTTGAGATGCAAGTTCTTTATATTTTATTGCTTCATTAGTCCCACTTACAAACTCAAGGTTCCATTCATGTAATTTTGTCAAATCTGCCATACCACCACCTGCAAAAGCTCTCAGCAAATTTAATGTAGAGGCAGATTTATCATAAACTTGAAGAAGCCTCTCTGGGTTAGGTTCGCGTGCTTTATCTTCAAAGGCCATATCATTAACCATATCACCACGATAACTTGGCAAAGAAACATCATTAATCACTTCAAAAGGGGAAGATCTGGGCTTAGAATATTGACCTGCCAATCTTCCTATCTTTATAACAGGTAAAGCAGAACCAAAAGTAAGCACAACAGCCATTTGTAACAACACTCTAAAGCTGTCCCTGATATTATTAGCATTATGTTCTGCAAAAGATTCAGCGCAGTCTCCACCTTGAAGTAGAAAAGCTTTGCCCTCTGCAACATCTGCCATTCTTTTCCTAAGTCTCCTAGCTTCTTCGGCAAATACTAAAGGCGGTCTAATTGAAAGTTCTTTTTCAACAGAGGTTACCCTAGCCATGTCGCTATATTCAGGAACTTGCTTTATCGGAAATTTTCTCCAAGAATCTTTTTTCCAGTCAATCATCTTTTTTTCCTTTAAATAACTCAATATTAATTAAATTAATTAATAATTAAACATTCCATTAACAGAATTTAGCTAAATCTTCAATTACTCAGTTAAAATTCAATATTAAGATCTCATCGTTACAAATTCTTCTGCAGCTGAAGGATGAATTCCAATAGTGCTGTCAAAATCTGACTTAAGAGCACCTGCTTTAATTGCTATTGCTATTCCTTGAATTATTTCTGCAGAATCTGGACCTATCATGTGAGCCCCTATTACCTTTTGTGAATTGTCATCAACTATCAATTTCATTAATGTTCTTTCAATATTACCAGAAATAGTATTTTTTAATGCTCTGAACTCACTTTTGTATTCTCTTGCTTTGATACCTTTTTTTACAGCGTCTTCATAGGTAATACCAACTACTGCGATTGAAGGTTGGCTAAAAACAGCGCTTGGAACATTACTATATGAAACATATTTGTTAATTTTTCCAAACTCACGGTCAGCAAAAGAATGACCTTCTGCAATAGCTACAGGAGTTAGTGTGATTTTATCAGTAACATCTCCAATTGCAAATATAGAATTGATATTTGTTTGATTAAAATTATTGACCAATACTTCTCCACGTTTGCCTAAATGAACTCCAATCTCTTCCAAACCTAAATTGGAGACTTTAGGTAATCTTCCTGTGGCACCCATTACAGTTTCTGCACTTAGGCTTTTGTTATTTGAAAGATGGATCTTATGAATTTGCCCTTCTTCCTCAATCTTTGAAATAGTAACTTTATTATGAATCGTTATTCCTTTTTGCTCCATTGAAGTCATTAAATGTTGCCTAATATCTTTATCAAATCCTCGCAAAGCCATATCAGCTCTAAAAATAAGATGAGTATCTACTCCAAATCCATTGAATATACCTGCAAATTCAACTGCAATATAGCCAGATCCATAAATCGCAATAGAATCTGGTAATTCGAGAAGATCCAAAGCTTTATCTGAGTTAATCATGTAATTATTTCCTTCAAAGTTAGGAAAAGATGATTCACCACCAACAGCTATCATGATTTTTTGAGAAGATAATTCAATTTTTTTATTATCTTCATTTATTATTGAAACAGTATTTGGTCCTATAATTTTACCCCAACCTGAAATTAAGTCACAGCCTGAATTTTTTATTAAATTAACATAAATTTCATGCAGTCTATCTAATTCTTTATTCTTTTTTAGAATAAGTTCATGCCAATTACTTTGAAAATTACTTACTTGCCAGCAAAATCCTTCTGCATCTGACACTAGTTCAGAAAATTGAGACGCATACACCAATAATTTTTTAGGAACACAACCTCTAAGCACGCATGTGCCCCCAGCTCTATCACCCTCTACAACTAATACTTTGGCACCATATGATGCGGAAATTCTTGCTGTTCTAGTGCCTCCCGAACCTGCTCCAATAACAATAAGATCGTAATCAAATTTTGACATAAAATCTCCAAAATACCCTTAATAAAGCTTGTTTATGTACAATCAAAAAATTGCCTCTGCTTTCATTGTCATACCTGCATCTTTTGTACTCGTAAAGCAATTAACAGCACCATTTAATTTATTTTCAATATTTATAAACAAATCATCATTAGCGTATACTGGTGCAATACCTCTGTGAGAAAAAGATTTAACCTTGGCTTTTTTAAACTTTTCTGCAGCTCTTAGCATCAATGTTGCTTGTAATGGCCCATGAAAAACTAAATCTTTGTATCCTTCCTCATTAGTTGAGTAAGGGTAATCATAGTGTATTCTATGCCCGTTAAATGTTATTGCTGAATATCTAAATAACATTGTTGGATGCGTATATATCTTTTCTTCATAATCTGATTTTAAAAAGGGTAAATTATTTTTAATGAAATTAGTACTCTCATTTTTATTATAATCTCTATAGACAAGGTCATGATCTTCTTCAATCATTAATCTATTATCTACAAAGAATTCATACTTTGCAGTTACAAAACATAATAGTCCAGACTTCCCATTTTTTAAGTTTATATCAACTACCGTAGATTTTTTTTTAACTATGTCTCCAATTTTTAATGAATTAAAAAAATGAGTTCTACATCCTGCCCACATTCTTCGAGGAAGCGGTATTGGAGGAAGAAATTCACCTTTTTGAGGATGAGAGTCTTTGCCTAACAAAGAAGATTTTACTATTGCAGGTGCCAAAGCCCAATGAAGACCTGATGATGCTATGTCACCTTTTTGAGGGTTTCCTGGATCTTCGTCAAGTGTTGCCCTAAATCTTGTTTCCAAACCTTGCGAGACTTCATCAAATGTTATCTCATCATTACCTATCCATGATTTTAATTCATCAATATTTATTTTCATATCATCCACTTTATAATTTTTAATATAAGATTTAATTTAATATATTGAAAATTATAATCTAAAACAAGATAACTAAAATAAATGTTTGAGGTTACATATGAATGACATTCTTAAATTAAACATTGGTATTGCTGGATGTGGTACAATGGGATTACCTATGTTGGAAGTTCTTTTAAAGAATGGAGTGAAAGCTTTTGGATATGATGTAAAATCAAAAGAAAATTTTCCAACTTTGAAAGAAAATTTTATATCTTCAAAAATAAATTTTTTTGAAAAATCAGATATTATTTTTAGTGCTGTTAGGGATATAAATCAAACCTTGGAACTTTGCGAAGGTAAGGATGGACTTTTTAGAGTAAACACTCAAAAAATACTTATAATTAGCTCAACTTTATCACCAGCTTTTTTAAGTGACTTTATTCATAAAGTTCCTGAAAATATTACAATTATTGAAGCACCGATGTCTGGTGCTCCGATGAGCGCCAAGAATGCAACATTAACATTTATGGTTGGATCTACAAAAAAAGAATTTGATAAAATTTTACCAATTTTAGAGATTTTAGGTAAAAAAATTCATCATATTGGTGAATTTGGATCAGGAATGTCCGTCAAAGTATTAAATAATTTTGTTGCATCATGTTCTGTTGTAGCAGTAAGGCATGTTTTATCTGAAGCTAAAAATCTTAATATTAATACAAAGCAGCTTCTTAATATTCTTAATTGTTCGTCTGGTCAAACATGGTTTAGTAAGAACTTAGATAATATAGATTGGGCAAAAGAAAGCTATACCAAAAACAATACAATTGCCATTTTGGAAAAAGATGTAAAAAGCTACCTAGATGGACTTGCAAATTCAAAAAATAAAACAAATAGTGCAATGGAAAATTTTCAAAATGCTCTTATAAAAGCATTACAAAACATTCCTAAATATCCAAATGATAATTAATAAATTCCAATTTCAATCCCATTGGCAAATGTTAAAACATATTCCTCTACTTGGTTAATATAATGTTCACTCCAAGCACCTTTAAAAATAAGGGGAGGTAAAACTTGTTTCCAACGTAAACCTGTTAAAATTTTATCTATAGCAAGTTTGCTACCTTCTCCATCTAATCCAGCACGAACATAATACACAATTGGAAGACCTTGTGTTTTTTCTTTTAACTCATCATAACACCTATCAAAAAAATCTTTAGTTAAACCGGACATATAACCAAAATTTTCTGTAGTTCCAATAATAACACCATCTACTAAATTAAAAGATGCGGTATTTGTTTCTAATGAATTTAACGTTTTGAAATTAATTTTTTGACTGAAATTATAAAGAGTGTTTTCAATTTTATTGGATAATTTTATTGTATTAGCAGAGGGAGAATGATGAATAAATAAAATATTTTTAGGTTTCATTTTTATATATAATCATAGAAATATTATTGAAATCATTTGTAAGGAACATCAAAGTGATTTAAAAATTCTACCAAATTTTCGAGAGGTTGTGCTCCTACTATGCTTTTTTTTTGGTACACATAAGTAGGCACTCCAGTAACCCCATAAGTTCTAGATTTATTCCAATCTTCGTCAATATTTTTCATAAAAAGTCGATTTTTAATAACATTTCTTGCCTCTTCAGGATCTAACCCAGATTTATAAACAACATCTAAAATTACACTTTCTAAACCAACATTCAAACCTTTTACAAAATAAGCTTCAAAAAAATTATCGTGAATAGATGTGTAATTGTCTATAGACTGGGCCCATGCACCAATTTCTTGGGCTAATCTACTATTGTAAGTATGAGTTCTATCTTTATATGGAAGTCCTTCGTTTAACATCAGCACCTTCATTCTTTCATTTTTTTGATCAATATCATCTTGATTTGATCTAAAAAGTTCAAGTAAAGTTCTTCCTTCAATTGGTGTTTCAGGATGAAGAGGAAAATGGATTAACTCTATGTCAACTTTGAATTTTTTTTTGATTTTTTTAATTCTTGAGTCACCTAAGTAACACCATGGACAAACGTAGTCTGTAAAAACTTCTAATATTCTATTGTTCACTTGATGATTCACAAAACTTAATTCCAACTAAATCCAGTTGTTCTGAGATAAAAATGAAGTCCTTCATCTTGCACAACAAAACTCATCATTCTTTTAGAGCCTCTATTATGGTGAGAATGAAGTTCAGTTCCTGGTGTAATTAAAACTACTCCATCTTCCCAATTTACTTTTTCGTTTTCAATTTTTGAGTAAACGCTTTCCGCTTGTATCGCTAATGTAAGAGCTGCTCCATTATGTCTATGAGCCCTTTGATCTCCTCCAGATTCAAGAGTGTTCAAAGCCGTATTAATCATTGGTATTGTATTTCTACTTGGGAGTGTTTCTGGTGTGGAAAATTGAATAGCAACACCAGCTGTTTCTTTTGTTTTAGGTGGACTTATATCATTGCTATGATCGGTATGATATCCTTCACCTGGGATATAAATTTTCCCATCTTCAAATTTGTCCTTGTTAGAAATATAGTGAACTAAATCATTTTCTTTTAAAGCAAACTTTTTATTATGTTGTTGAAAAACTTTTCCAAATATTTTAGCACTTTCATAGAATTCGTTGGGCGATAGATTTTGATCTCTTATTACTAATACAGAGTATTTTGAAAAGGCCTTTGTAAGCTCATTAACAACTCTCTGATCTGAACTTAATTTTAGATCAACACCAAAAACTTCTGCCCCAGTATGCTCGGATAGTTTATTAATTTTTATATTCATAAACTCCTCCTTTTTCTAACATATAATTGTAATCGAAGAGGATCAATTAATTTTACAATTTAATTAATTTTTATTAGCATATTTATTAATAAAATTTTATCTGGAGAAATTGTATGAATGATGTAAACAGAATGAAACTTGAAAGTGCTCAAGAAAGTGCTCAGGAAAGAGCGATATATAATAGCCCAGATAACGTGTTTGATTGGTCTTGGCCAAAGGTACCAAGACATAAGTTTTTACATGAGAGAAAAGAGGCTTATGATTTTGATAAAAACAGTTTACTAATACCTCTTGATATTTCTGATGTGCTATCAACACCCTATCCAGCAACCATTCCATCAATTCTTGCAAGGTACATAAGGCTAAAAAAAGGTGATGATATAACTCATAACTTCATAGCTTCTGGAGAAATATATTATGTTTTAGAAGGTAGGGGTACAACATTGAATGATGAAGATGAAATTGAATGGTCATGTGGTGACGTTTTTTGTTTTACTGGAGGTAAGAAAACTAAACATAAAACCTTATCAGAAAACTCAATTTTATTTTGTGTAACTAATGAGCCCATTCTGTCTTTTGAAAAGAAATAAGTAATGTTTCAATCGAAGAATATCATAAATTGATATCAATTAATTTAACCGGTGTGTTTTTAGGTATTAAGCACCTTATACCCTTCCTTACTAAAGCAGGTGACAAATCTAATTTTGGAAGCTCAATTATTAATCTAAGCTCAGTTGCTGGGTTAGTAGGATCACAACTCGATCCATTATATTCAATGACAAAAGGTGGAATTACAACTTTCACAAAATCAATGGCAATATATTTTGGTAAAAAAAAATATCCTATTAGAATTAATCAGGTCCATCCTGGTATTATTGAAACAGATATGGGAAGTCAAGTTGCTGAAGCAAGACTTAAACAAAACCCAAGTATGACTTTAAAAGATTCATATTCAGCAGGTATATCGCAAACGCCCCTTGGTCGTCTAGGTACTGCAGAAGAAGTCGCTAAAACAATATTATTTTTATCATCAGACGACTCAAGCTTTATGACAGGTTCCAGTCTTGTTGTTGATGGTGGATTAACTGCTCAATAGTAATATTTAATAATAGAAAGAAAATTTACCCATGAAGAGAGATCTAAAAGAAAAAATTGCTTGGATTGTAGGCGCTGGTTCTGGGATAGGTCAAAACGCTGCTATTAAGCTATCTACACTTGGAATGAAAGTTATACTTTCTGGAAGAAATATTAAAAATTTAGAAGAAACCGCAAAAAACTGTAAAACTAAAGCCTCTATAAAGATGGTGGATGTTACTAATAAAATATTAGTTAAAGAAACAGCAAATCAAATAAAAAACGAATTTAAACAAATTGATGTATTGGTAAATTGTGCTGGAATAAATATTTTAAATAGAGATTGGGATTATATTAATGAAAGTGAGTGGGATGACGTGATTCAGACCAATGTCAATGGCTTGTTTTATTGTTGTAAATCCGTTATTCCACTGATGAAAGAAAATAAAGATGGTTTGATTATTAACGTTTCATCTTGGTCAGGCAACCATGTGAGTCTCTTATCAGGTGTTACATACACATCATCAAAACACGCATTAAATGCTATGACTGAGACTATTAATATGAAATATTGTAATGTGGGTATTAGAGCTTGCGCTTTATGTCCTGGTGAAGTTGCTACAGATATTTTAGACAAAAGACCTAAAAAGCTCTCTTTAGAACAAAAAAAGAAGATGCTTCAACCTGATGATTTGGGTGAAACAATAGCTTTTTTATGTCAAATGCCAAAACATGTTTGTATTAACGAATTAACTATCAGTCCAACCTGGCATCGAAGATATATAGCAGATCTTGGAATTGAAGAATTATGATATAAATATTCAATTTCCTATTTTATCTTGTGTCTTATTTTGAAAATCACTCGCATCATGCCTTTCATGGAGTTGAGAACCAGAATAGCCGGTAATTTTATTAACCATTCTACCTCTCTTCACAGCAGGTCTTTCGTTAATAAATTTAGCCCATCTTAGAACATTTTTATAAGACTTAACATCCAAGAATTCCTCAGCACCATATAACCGTCCTAATACTAATGCTCCGTACCAAGACCATATTGAGATATCCGCAATAGTATATTCATCATTACAAACAAAAGTCTTGTCTGATAATAACTTATCTAGAACATCAAGTTGTCTTTTTACTTCCATAGAAAAACGATCAATCGGATATTCAAGTTTTTCAGGTGCATAAGCGTAAAAATGGCCAAATCCTCCACCAAGATATGGGGCACTTGCCATTTGCCAAAATAACCAGTTTAAACATTCCGTCCTTGCTTCAAAAGATTCAGGAATAAATTTTTTAAATTTGTCAGCCAGATATAAAAGTATTGAACCAGATTCAAAAACTTTGATTGAAGTTCCATTTGTATTGTCTGTTAAACTAGGAATTTTTGAATTTGGATTAATATCTACAAACCCAGAACTAAATTGATCCCCTTTTCCAATTCTAATAAGCCAGGCATCATACTCAGCTTCTTTAATGCCTAAATTTAATAATTCTTCAAGCATTACTGTTACTTTCACACCATTTGGGGTGCCTTGAGAGTATAACTGAAAAGGATGGATACCTTTTGGCAGATCTTTTTCATGAGTAAATCCAGAAATAGGCC
>CABXSI010000005.1 GCA_902514865.1 uncultured SAR116 cluster alpha proteobacterium | reverse complement strand
TTTTTACTAATAGGAGTTTTCTTATTCTTTAATATAGGTAACGAAACTTGGGATATCATAAAATCTTCAATTGCTGATGCTTACATACAAGTGACAAGTTTTGTTGCAGGAACGTTGTTGTTTTTCTATTCATTGGAAAAATTTCTAAAAATTGATTTAGAAAAAGTTCTTAATAAAAGACCAAAACTAGAAATATTTGTTAGCTCATTTCTTGGTGCGCTTCCCGGTTGTGGGGGGGCTATTATAGTCATAACTCAATATTCTCGTGGAAAAGTTTCTTTTGGTTCAGTTGTAGCAACATTAACTGCTACAATGGGTGATGCAGCTTTTTTACTAATAGCTAAAGAGCCTAAAATTGGATTATTTATAATGTTAATTGGGTTTTTAGTAGGTTTTGTCTCAGGGATATTAGTAAATTTAATTCATAAGAAAAATTTTATGAAAATAAATGGTTGTGACGTTATAAAACAAAATAGTAAACCATCAAAATATAAGACTTCAAAAAGTTTAGATTTTTTCTGGATTGTTCTAATTATTCCTGGCATATTTTTCGGAATTTTAACAGCATTTCAAATCAACTTAGATTTATATTTTGCAAATAAATTTATAGAAAATCCAATTACTTTTTTTGGTTTTTTTGCTGGTTCTTTATGCTTCATCATGTGGATATTACCAATAATTAGCGGTTTAAGATACACCCCTTCTAGACCAGATGAAAAGATTGTAAGAAGAACAGTATCAGATACTAACTTTATTACAGGTTGGGTTATTTTAGCTTTTCTTGCATATGAATTAACTGTTCATTTAGGAGAGTTTGATTTAGAGGCTATTTTTAAATCCTATTACTTTTTTATTCCATTGATAGCTATTTTAATAGGTTTTTTACCAGGTTGTGGCCCTCAAATACTGGTTACAACTTTATATTTAAATGGAATAATTCCTTTATCTGCTCAGATTGGAAACGCAATTTCAAATGATGGAGATGCATTGTTTCCAGCAATCGCCCTACAACCCAAAGCAGCTTTTATTGCCACTATATATTCGGGTATTCCTGCAATAATAGTAAGCTATAGTTATTTTTTTATTTTTGAATTTTATTAAATCTGATTTTTAATGAATATGTTCATTGTTTCTAATAAATTGATGTTATATAATCTAATAAACTAGAAGTAAAAAAATGACATTTAAACCTGCTAATATTCCAACAAATGATAGTAAAAGAGTACAAGCTGTAGTCCGAACAGGCGTGTTAGATACAAACTCAACAGAACTTTATGATGTTTATTGTCTTTTAGCCAAAGAAATTACAGGATGTCCTGTAAGTTGGACAGGGGTAATAGATGCTGATAGACAGTTCGTTCTTGCTAGAGACGGTTTTCCTGATGAAGTTCCAATTGAGATGCCAAGAAAACAAACTTTATGTCAGTTTGCTTTAGAGAAAACTAATCCACTCATAATTAACGATATGACAAAAGATAAGCGATTTATGTTGCATCCAGCAGTAACAGACATTGGTGTTAAGTTTTACGCAGCATTTCCAATTATTACTTCAGACGGATATATATTAGGAACATTGTGTGTAAGTGACAATAGAGTAAGAAAGCTGTCAAAACACAAGATTGACTTGTTAATAAGTTTAGCCCAAAAGTTAGCATATCAATTAGAAGTTCAAGTTGCTCAAAGAAAAAGTACTGCAGAAACTACAATAAATATAATGCATAAATTAATGTCTAATTTTGCAGATATAAGTCTTCATAACGCTACATCAATATTAAAATTTTTAATAAATGATGTAATTACGAGTGAAGAAAGAAAATTAATCATTAAGCTTGGTATTGGAGAAAGTAACGAAGGTGATATTTATATTTCTAAATATGGGATAAAACTACAAGAACAGTTAAATATGAATATTGGAACTTTGAAAAGAATTAAAAATCTATCTGAGGATGAAGATGAATTAATGGACATGCTTAGTAAGATAGAAGGTTAAAGATGTTTGGAAAAATTTTAAATTTTAAATTCACATCTGTAAGTGAAGCTAAACTAGCAGCTTCTTTTTGTTCAGAAAAGTTTGGCTCTAAAATCTCTGAATATAATATCATTGGACTTAATATTTTTATAAGTCAATCTGGTGATTTGAATGTTTCAATTAAATTTGAAAATCCAGATGCATTAAAAAACTTTGAAAATAATTACATTAATATTATTGCAGATTTAAAAGGAAGTTTGGTTTTTAAAGAAAATAACTTTGTTGGTGTTTGTACTTTTACTTATGAAAAAGAAGCAGCAAGTACTGAAATGTAATATTTTATTCGGAGAATTTAAGAATGATAATGGCATCAGAAACCTTTGATGGCACGTGGCCGTTTAATCCTAACTTTTTCGATGGCAATGGTTTTTTACAACATTACGTAGATGAAGGACCCAAAAAGGCAAAGCCGATTATTATGCTGCATGGAGAGCCAACCTGGGGTTATATTTATAGAAAATTTATTCCAGAATTATCTAATAAGTATCGTATTATAGTTCCAGACATGATGGGCTTTGGCAAATCAGAAACACCTCAAGGTAAAGACTACACTCTTAAGACACATGTTGAAAATCTTAGTAGATTAATAGAATTTTTAGATTTAAGTGATATAACATTTGTAGGCCAAGATTGGGGTGGTCCGATCACAGGTGCTTATTCAATCAGAAACATTGATAAGGTTACGGGTTTCGTTTTAATAAATACTTTATTTGGTTATAGTAAAGAAGAAAGACCTAAAAATTTATCACCCTGGTTTCAATGGATAAAAAAACATTATGAAGCTGAAACATTAGAAGGTATTTTAGGTGAATTGAGTTCAACATTATTATCAGTTATGAAAATTCCAAATTTTACAAATAACCATGTAATAAATGAAAATTGGATAGAGGCCTATTCCTCACAATTTCCTGATCGAGCCAGTTGTAAAGGAGCTATAAATTTTCCATTGGATGCTCTATTAAATAGAATAGTTCCTTATGTTATTGAGGGTATAAAACACGGAGATTTAAAGTCACTATGTTCTAAGTCAGCTGTTTTGGCTTATGGAATGCAAGACAGGGCAATTGAACCAGATTACGCAATAAGAGATTTCAAATGTCTTTTTCCGAATTCAAAAGTTATTGAAATGCCTAATGCAGGTCACTATTCACAAGAAGATGAACCAGAAACTTTAATAAAAATAATTAAAGAATTTATGTTAGAAAATAATAATACTAAATGAGTTTCGTTTATAAAATTTGTTCTAAGAATGAATGGAACAAAGCAATAATAGAAAAAATTTATACTGGATCAGAAGTTGATAATAGAGATGGCTTTATACATTTATCTACTAAAAAACAATTAAAGGAAACAGTTGCAAAACATTTTAAAGGACAAGAAAATCTTCTTATAATTTGTTTTAGAGTTATAAAAATAAAGGATAAACTTAAATGGGAAATATCTCGCAATGAAGAACTGTTTCCTCATTACTACGGAAATTTAGAAACTAATAAAGCTGAAGAAATTTATAATTTGAACTTAAATGCTAATAGTGTCCACGAGTTTCCTGAAAACTTTTTCTCCTGAAAAATAATGCATAAACTGTTTTTTTGCTTGTGAGCCGTATTCTTTTCTTTTCTTTTCATTATTAATAGCTTCCATAAGAGTGTCTGACAGTTCTTTTAGACTTAAGGGATTTACACACCATCCAGACCTTGAATGATTTACAGCGTCTACAACTCCACCTTCAATACCAGCAATTGATGGAATACCATAAGCAGCAGCTTCAATGTAAGAAATTCCAAAACCTTCTATAGAATTCTTAACTTTATATGACGGCATAATAAAAAGATCACTTTTTTTTATAAAATCAACTTTTGAATCTCCTGATATTTTTCCAATTAATTTTACTTGTTCTGATAGCCCAAGGCCCTTTATTAAGTTTTGAATTTTATTTTTTTGTGGTCCTTCACCACAAATATTCCATAAGAAAGGTTTTAAAAACTTATTACTATTTAATTCTGACAAGCATTTTAAAACTGGAATAATCCCCTTTCTTTCTTCTAACCTACATATTGTTAAAAGTGATACTAATTTTGATTTTACTCTAAATTTTGTATTTTTTTCAGATGGAACTCCAATTGAATATGTAGGCGGTATAACTATTTTTTGAGTATCTGTAACTTTAAATTCTGTAATCAAATTTTTTGTGTAGCTTGAGCTACAAATAATACAACTAGCTCTATTTAATGATTTTTTGATTTGCCCAAACTTTTTTTTAGTGGATAAAAACTCTTGTCCGTGGGCCAAGACAAATATTTTTTTTACTTTTGCTGGTACAGCCTTAATAGATTTCCAGCTATCACAAATAACGACATCATTATCTTTATAGATTTTATTAACTAAATACCTTTTAATAAAAGGCCTAAATATTTTTGGAGAAAAACTATTATGGATGTGTAGCTTTGAGTTTATATAACCATTTTTTTTGGATAAAAAGTGATCAGGAAAAACATGTGTGTCTTCTATAGATGAGAGTCTTTTACTTATTGAGGTCATTACATTTTGCATTCCTCCAATTCTTGGGGGATAAGTTTGTGTAACTATTATGTATTTCATTTAAATCTTCTTAAAAATTAAATATTATTAAATCAAATTATTTGGTTTAATAGTATAATAGAATTAACAATAAATAAATTTTATTGAGGTTAATATGTATAAATTGACTTTTAGTCCGGCTTCTCCTTATGTACGTAAAGTATTATTATCAGCTTATAGCGCTGGAATTGAGGGAAAAATAGAACTTATAACAGCTGACTCTCAAGACAACAGTTTACTTAGAAGTCAAAACCCTCTTGGAAAAATTCCAATTTTACAAAAGCCAGATGGCTTTTTTCTATTCGATAGTAGGGTGATTATTGATTATTTCAATAGAATTGGTGGTGGTTTGATACCTATGGATGGACCCGAAAGAGATATCGTTTTAAGTAGATCAGCTCTTGCTGAAGGTCTTATAGATGCATCACTTTTAGTAGTATACTCAGATAGGTATTCGGGAGGAGAGGTTCCCTCCAAAGTATGGTTAGAATTACAATTGGGTAAAATTGAAAGAACATTAGATTTTTTAGAGAAAGATATTATTAATTGGACTAAACCAAGCGGATTTGACGCTGCTAATATTGGGCTTGGTGTTGCATTGGGCTATATGTCATTTAGAAATGTTCAAGAGTGGCAAACAGGCAGGCCACAATTACAAAAATGGTTTGATTATGTTGCTTCCAGTCTGCCAGGATTTTCAAAAACAATACCTGCAGCATAATCTAATTTAAGGGTTGATTAATACAGCTCTGAAATCATTAACATTTGTTAGAGTTGGTGAAGTAAAAATTAAATCATTAATTTTTTTAAAAAATGAATATGAATCATTTTTGTTCAAATAAGTTTGTGGATTAACTTTTTTAAAAATTGCTTTTTTCAGCGTTTCATCTGAAATATAAGCTCCAGCATTATCTTCAATACCGTCTATCCCGTCGGTGTCAACTGCAAGGGCACTTATATTTTTTGCTTTATCAAGGGTTATTGCCATTGATAACATAAATTCTGTATTTCTACCTCCTTTACCGTTTCCTGTGACCTTGACCGTAGTTTCTCCTCCAGATAAAAGTAAAATTGGTTTGCTTAAACTAATATTTTTATACTTTTTTTCATTACTTATCTTTATCGCTAATTCAGCCATTTTTTTACCTTCAATTTTAGCCTCACCTTCAAGGCTGTCAGATAAAATTATAGGAATATAACCTTCTTTTTCTGCAACATTAGCTGCGCTTTTGAGGGCCATTATTGGATTGGCAAGCATGTACTGAGGTGATTTTATTAATTGGGGCAATGTATTTTTATAAATAATTTTTTTAATTTTATCACTTATAGCTATTTTGTAATTTTCTAATATAGCTATTGAATCTTGATTTGAGCCATTTGCTTGTATTGTTGGACCAGAGCCAATATAGGCGGGATCATCTCCTGGAATATCTGATATCATATAGGTAGTGAGCTGTGCCGGAAAAATTGCTTTAGCAAGACGTCCTCCTTTTAATTGAGATAGAGATCGTCTTACAATATTCATTTCATCGATTGGAGCACCACTAATTAAAAGTTCTTTATTTATTCTTTGTTTTTCTTCAAAACTTATACCACTTAAAGGTAATGTTAATAAAGATGAAGCTCCTCCAGAAATAAGAAAAACAACATGATCCTTCTCAGATGAATTCGTAGCTATATTAAAGATTTTTTGTGAAGCAAGTAAACCATTTGCATCTGGTTCTGGATGTGCGGCCTCAATTACTTTTACAAATTTTGTTTTCGTGCTATGCCCATATCTTGTTATTACTAGGCCTTCAATTGGTCCTTCATAATTATTTTCAAACTCTCTTGCCATACTGGCTGCAGCTTTTCCTGCACCAATAACTATAAGTTTTCCTTCAGGTCTAGTTGGAACTTTTTTAAACTTATCTTTTGGTTTAGCGGCTGCTAGTGCAGCACTCATAATCAGTTTAAGTGATTTTTCATTATTCATAATATATTTGCAATTTATTTAACTTTCTTAAAGAATGAAATAGTAAATATATAATTTCAATCTCACAATAAATTACAACATAGGAATTAAATGTCTATAATTGAAAATAAAATAATTGGTAATACTTTGATTATTACCTTGAATAATCCATCAAAAAGAAATTCAATGATCAAGGGATTTCATGACGAATTTCAGTCAGCTATAAAAATAGCAGAGGAAGATAAAAATGTTTGCTCTGTTGTCATTGCAGGTGAAGGGGATTTTTTTTGTGCAGGTGGTGATCTGAATGCATTAAAAACAAGGAGATCAATGACTGAACCAGAGAGGTACCAAACTTTAAATCAGTTAAATGGAACCATCGAATCTATTTATAATTGTTCAAAACCAATTATAGCCGCAATTGAAGGAGGAGCAGCTGGAGCGGGTGTTTCATTAGCTATGGCCTGTGATTTAGTAGTCATGAGCGAATATAGTTTTTTTTCATTGGCGTATGTTAAAATTGGTTTAACTCCTGACGGTAATGCTACTAAATTTTTGTCTGAAACAATGCCCCGCCAAATGCTAGCTGAGATGGCAATGATAGGAGGAAAAATTGATGCATCAAGACTATATAACATTGGAGCTGTTAATGTATTAGCCCAAAAAGGTAATGCAAAAGAGACTGCTGTAGAATTATCTAAAAATTTTGAAAATCTTCCTAAAAACTCTATCTCGAGAATTAAAAAATTATCTAGAGCAGCCTACGGTAATGATTTTTCAAAACAAATTAAATTAGAAACTGACTATATGGTAAAATCTCAAGGTGATAAGGAGAGTATGGAAGGCATAGACGCTTTTCTAGAAAAAAGAACACCAGATTATAAAAAGTTGAGATAGTTTTTTATCTGGCATAGTGATTGCTATTGTACATTATGACCTTATTTAAGAGCTTTTTAATATTTATTAGTATTTTTATTTTTACAATAAAAGACACATACGCATTTACCTCAAAAAAAAATAATTCATGTGAAAGTGTTATTAAAACTTTAGAAGACTATACTGACATTCCAAAAAATCTTCTTTCAAGTATTGGTAAAGCTGAATCAGGTCGAATATTAAAAAATAATAAACATACTATCTGGCCATGGACAGTAAATCATGCGGGAAAGAGTCTCTTTTTCGATACAAAAAAACAAATGCAAAAGTATGTTTTAAAACATGTTGAAATGAAAGATTTTAACCTTGATGTTGGTTGTATGCAAATAAACATAAAGTGGCATAAAAATAATTTTAAGAAAATAATTGACATGTTTGCTGTTGAGCCAAATGTTTCTTATGCAGCATCATTTCTATTACAATTAAAAAATAAACATGGTTCATGGGATAAGGCCATAAAACACTATCACTCTTCAGATCCAAATAAAAATAAACCTTATTTAATTAAAGTGAATCAGTTTTGGAAAAGTGAAAAATATAAGACAATGAAGTCAGTAACAAATACCAAAAAAAAAGAAGCTAATAAAAATTCACTTTCAAGCATAATAAAAGACAGTCAGCCTTATTTATTTGCAAGGATTGAAAAAGTTAAATTTTTTAGAAATATATTCTCACAAAATTAAATTTATTAATTGATTAAAAATTAAATATGTAAATAGTTAAAGAGTTAACTATTTAGAAAAATGCATGGGGTTATAAATATGAATGTAAAGGAAGCATTCTTATCAAGAAGGTCTGTTAGAAGATTTTTATCTAAGCCAGTGCCTAAAGATAAGATTAAAAATATCTTAGAGTGTTCTGCTTTTGCGCCAAGTGGTCATAATATTCAACCTTGGCATGTATATGTGGTCGAAGGGAAGAAAAAAGAAGCTATAACAAATTCAATTTTAGAATCTATTAAAGATGGATCTGCTAAAGAGTTCAAACAAGAGTTTGATTATTATCCTACTGAATGGTTTGAACCTTTTATATCAAGAAGAAGAGCTGTGGGTTTTGAGCTTTACAAATTACTTAATATTGGAAGAGAAGATTTCAAAGCTAGAGACAAACAAATGCAAGAAAATTTTCATTTTTTTGGTGCTCCACTTGGAATGTTTATAACAATGGATAGAAGGCTTGCTACTGGTACATTTATGGATGTTGGTATGTTCATTCAAAGTATTTTAGTTGGTGCTAGAGGAGAAGGTTTGCATTCATGTGGTCAGGTAGCATTTACTAAATTTCATACACTCATCGCCGATCAGCTTAACTTTAAAGAAAATGAGATGTTAGTTTGTGGTGTATCAGTTGGGTATGAAGATACTAGTGCACCAGAAAATGCATTAAGAGTAGAAAAATTGGATTATACTGATTATACAACTTTTTTATCGGAATAAATTAGAAATTATAATTTTAGGTTCTTAATCATGAAAATGATTACTTTAGATAGTACAAAATCTTATTCGATTCCTGACATCTATTTGAATATTGGCCATTTATTAGATCATTTTATGATGTTAATTTTTGCTAAGGCTGCTTTTGATGCTGGAAGGGAATTTGGATTATCTTATGAAAAAATTATTGTTTATGGTACCCTAGGTGTTGTTTTGTTTGGCGCGGCTGCTCCATTAGCAGGCTGGTTGGCAGACAAGTATTCTAGAGCAATATTAATAACTATTTATCCATTTGGTTTAGCTTTTGGCTCTATTTTAGCGGCATTATCTAGTTCAACGATTATGTTAGGTGTTTCTCTAGGGATTGTTGGTTTTTTTGCTGCAATATATCACCCAGTAGGAATTGCTATGATAACAAAAAGACCAGGTAAAGTAGGTTTGAGGTTGGGTGTTAATGGAGTATGGGGAAATATGGGTGTTGCAATAGCTCCAATCTTAACTGGCTTTTTGATACTCTACAGTGACTGGAGGCTAGCATTTATTGTTCCATCACTAATATGTTTCTGCTTTGGAATTTCACAAATATTTGCCTTTATTGAATTAGAAGAAAATAAACTACAAGGCAATTCAAATAACGCAAAAAAAGATACATCAATAACATCGGAAGGTTGGCAAACTGTGCTTGTTTGTTTAAGTATTGTTACTTTATCTGGTGGATTTATTTTTGGATCTTTGACATTTCTTATACCAAGACTCTTTGAAGTAAATATGTTGCAAATTTCAAATGATGTAGCAGTAACTGGACTTTTAGCAGGATTTGTTTATGCAATTGCTTCGTTCTCTCAAATAGGGACAGGGTGGTTGGTTGATAAAATTCCTCCAAAATTTGTTTTATCAGCTATGGGTTTAGGTCAATTAGTTTTTATATATATTGCAAGTTATTCTTATGATTACAGTTTACTATTTATAATGTTAGCAGCTATGATTTTTGTTTTTGGGCAAGTTCCTATAACAGATGTTATATTAGTAAAATACGTTCAAGATAATTGGAGGGGTAGGGTTCTCTCGATAAAATTTATGGTCAATTTATGTGCTGGAGCTTGCGTGTTACCCGTAACATCATATCTATTAAAAAATGGATACAATTTTTCATTTATTCTTGAGGCACTAGCGTTTATATCTATAGCCGTTATAGTCTCAGGGTTGCTTTTGCCTAATAAATCATCAAATATATTTGTAGCAAAACAAAAATCTTTATAATGTTGAAATTGCAGTTAAGTTCCCGATTATGAAATATGAAGATATTTTAATATTTACAGACCTAGATGGATCTTTATTAGATCATGATAATTTTGAATTCCAAGATATTAAAGATTTCATATTAAAATGTTTGGATCAAGGTATAAAAATAATACCTAATTCAAGTAAAACTAAAATAGAAATTGAGCTTTTTTTTAATCAATTAGGAAAAGAATTACCTTATATTTCTGAAAATGGAGCAGCAGTTCACAACTTGGATTTACTTAATGCTAATTTAAAATTGAAAGATAATTCAATAATTTTAAGTAGATCAATCAAAGAGATTTTAGAAATTTTCAAAACGAAAGTTCCTATAGAATTTCGTGAAAAATGTGATTTTATTGAAGATATGACAAAAGATAAACAAATGCAGACACTTGGTTTAAATCATAAATATTTACCCTTCGCGTTAAATAGAGATTATTCATTGCCATTAATTTTCAATGGATCACAAAAACTCATAAGAGAGTTTAGTTTATTTTTAAAAAGTCTTGGCTTAAAGTTACATGAAGGTGGAAGAGTTTTTAATATTTGTGATGACTGTTCAAAAGGTTTTGCAATGAAATCAGTTGTTAAAAAACTTAAAACTGAACTTAAGTCTAATCCGTATACTATAGTTGTTGGCGACAGCCCTAATGATATTTCGATGTTAAAACAATCAGATCAACCATGTATTATACCATTACCAAACAAAGATAATTTGATTGATTTAGAAATGAAAAATATTATCAGAGCTAAAAAATATGCTCCAAAAGGATGGGAAGAGGTTATAAAATCTTCCTTAAAAAAAATAAATATTAATTTTGTAGGATGAATAAATGGGTAGCTTTTATCAAAATGGTATTGTAGCCAACTTACACGATTTTTCTTATGGTTCATCGTCAGAAAAGAATTACAAAAAATTAGAAAATGATTTAATTAACTTTTCAAAAGATAATCCAATGGAACTAATACTTCCAAGTTTGTTCTCTGAAATTGATGGAAAAGCTCTTCCTAAAATAATTAACGAAATAAATAAGACAGATTTTTTAAATCATATTGTAATAGGGCTGGATAAAGCAAATCACGAAGAATACAAAAAAGCATATAATTTTTTTAAAAAATTAAAACTCCCGTTTTCTATGCTTTGGAATGATGGACCAAGATTAACAGAACTTGATAAAGAATTAAAATCAAAAGGGTTGGCTCCTGGTGAGTTTGGTAAAGGTAGAAACGTTTGGTATTGTATAGGTATGACATTAGCTAGAGGTAAAGCGGAATCTATAGCTTTACATGATTGTGATATACTGACATATGAAAAATCACTTTTGGCTAAATTATTCTATCCAGTAGCTAATCCAGTTTTTAATTTTCAGTTCTGCAAAGGATATTATCCTAGGGTTGCTGATTCTAAAATGAATGGTAGAGTCTCCAGATTATTGGTGTTTCCGCTATTGTTAGCAATGGAAAGAACAATAGGAAAAAGTGATTATCTAGATTTTATGAAGTCTTTTCGCTACCCTCTTGCGGGTGAATTTTCTTTCAGAAAAAACTTACTTCCACAACTCAGAATTCCATCGGATTGGGGATTGGAAATTGGAATATTATCAGAGATGCAACGAAATCATTCTAGTAATAGAATATGTCAAGTAGATTTAGCTCAAACCTATGATCATAAACATCAGGATTTATCTGAAAATGATGATAATTCAGGTTTATCTAGAATGTCTATTGATATAACTAAAGCACTCATAAGAAAACTCGCAACTCAAGGTAATATTTTTACTTTAGAAACATTTAGAAGTATAAAAGCAACCTATTATAGATCAGCTTTAGATATGATTGATATATATAGAAGTGATGCTCAAATGAATGGCTTAACTTTTGATTCTCATATAGAAGAAAAAACAGTTGAACTTTTTGCTTTAAATATAATGAAAGCAGGAGAATCATTTTTTGAAAACCCAATGGAAACACCATTTATACCTACATGGAACAGAGTTCTGAGTGCAATTCCCGACTTTTTAGATAGATTGAAATCAAGTGTTGAATTAGATAATGAAGAACTCAGATAATAAAATTAATGATAATATTAATTTAGATGTTTTAAAAAGATTAAACTATATTTATAGGTCAACTATTTCTGCTGACAAAACTCTTGATTATTCCAAAAAAATTAATCAATTAATTAATCTTTATAAATCAAAAAATAACTCTACCGATGTTAGTGAGCCCTGGTCTGAAAAAACTACTTTACTGATTACATACGCGGATAATGTTAAAAATGGGTTGTATGGAAAAACAATTAGTGATTTTATTTCATTTTATAATATATTTTTTTCTTCATTCATAGACAGCATTCATTTTTTACCTTTTTTTCCGTCAAGTGGAGATGGAGGTTTTTCTGTAAAAAATCATGAAGATATAGACCCAGCATTTGGAACTTGGGATGAAATAAAAATATTATCAAAAAATGCAAACGTTATGACAGATTTGGTCTTAAATCACGCTTCTTCTGAAGGAAAATGGTTTAAAAATTTTCTTTTGAACAAGAAACCAGGTAAAGATTATTTTTTTACAATTAATAACAATTATGATTATAGTAATGTTATTAGACCGCGAGATCATGATCTTCTTAAAAAAATTAAAGTATTAAATGATACTAAAAATTTATGGTGTACATTCAGTTATGATCAAATTGATTTAGATTTTAGAAATCCAGAGGTCTTATTAGAGTTTATTACTTTAATATTAAAATTGTCTAGTTATGGGATAAAAATATTTAGACTAGATGCCGTAGCTTTTATTTGGAAAGAAACTGGAACCACGTGTCTCAATTTACCTGAAACTCATGAAATAATTAAGTTACTTAGGGATATTGTTGATCAACTTGATAAGAATATAATTATAGTAACAGAAACAAATCTACCAAAAGAGGAAAACCTAAGTTATTTTGGAAAAAATGACGAAGCTCACTGGATATATAATTTTCCTTTACCACCATTAATTGTCCATACATTTTTATTTGGAGATTCTACTTCACTTACAAAATGGAGTATGAAAATGCCACCTGCTCAAGTCGGTAATGCATATTTAAATTTTATTGCATCCCACGATGGAATAGGGATGAGACCAGCTGAAGGTCTTTTATCAGAAGAAGAAATAAGTAGTATGTTGGTAAGATTAGAAAAGAACGGAAGTCAGTTTTCAATGAGAAAGTTGCCGTCAAAGCAAGAAAAAGTTTACGAAGCTAACATATCATTATTTAACGCTTTGCAATATACTGATATCGATTGTAAGGGAAAATTTTGTTTAGAGCGATTCATAGCATCACACTGTATTATTTTATCTATTGAAGGTGTTCCTGCTTTTTATTTTAATTCTTTTTTTGCCACCCAAAATGATGAAAAATCTTACTTAAATAGTAAGGTAAAAAGGGATCTTAATAGGCATAAATGGAATTGGTTAGAGTTAGAAGCTACTTTGAATGATGAAAACTCAGTTGAAAATAAATGTTACGAATTTCTAAAAAAACTAATATCTATAAGAAAAGCTCAGCCTGCTTTTCATCCAAATGCAACTCAATTTACTTTAAATTTAAATAAAAATGTTTTTTCAGTTTGGAGACAGAGTAGGGATAGACGTCAAAGTATTTTTGCAATTACAAATGTCACCTCAAGAAACATTGACTTAAATACTAACATGATAAACTTAATTGATCATGAAAAATGGTATGATTTATTAAACCCTAAAGTTAGTTTCAAGGATGAACAGAACATTAAACTTAACCCGTATCAGACAATTTGGATAACAAACTTTAAAGATGAATAAAGTTTAATTTTAATTTAAAGGCAGTCCACCTTCAGTATTCAGAAAAGATGTAATTTGTTCTATTCCATGATTATTTTTCATCTGACCAAAAACATAAGGTAATCTATTCCTGGCAAGTTCTACATCCTTTTGCATTACTTCTAAATTAACTCCAACATGTGGAGCTAAATCTGTTTTATTTATTAAAAGCAAATCTGATCTAGTTATAGCTGGCCCACCTTTTCTTGGGATGTCACCTCCCATTGCGACATCAATAACATATATTGATAAATCAACTAGCTCTGGACTAAATGTTGCAGCCAAATTATCTCCCCCAGATTCAATTAAAATTAAATCTAAATCAGGAAATTTTTCCTTTAATTCGTCAACAGCTAGCAAATTAATAGATGCATCTTCTCTGATAGCGGTATGAGGACACCCCCCCGTTTCCACACCTTTAATTCTCTCTAAAGGTAAAGCTTGTGCTTTCATGAGATACTCAGCGTCTTCTAAAGTATATATATCGTTGGATATAACTGCCATTGAGATTTTTTTTGAAAGTTTTTTACAAAGAGCTTCAGTTAAACTAGTTTTACCCGCTCCTACAGGTCCTCCAATACCAACTTTAAGTGGTCCAAATTTATTAATCATGTTTGATAAATCCTATTTTTTAAAGTTTCGTGATACATGCTTGTTAGGTCAGATATAAATGCTGAGGTTCCTAAATCGTCAATTTCACACTCTTTGTATTTCAAAGCTAATTCTCTTATATTAGGTAATAGCTTTACCAGTATTTTTTGACCGTCACTCTGCCCTAATGGAATATGTTTGATACCAACATTCACTAAATTTGAAACAAAACTTTGCATAAATGTTATTAAAAGTTGTTCTAAAGGTATTTTAAAAAAAGCCCCAGCTTTTCCTATAGCAACTGGATATGCTAAGTTATTTCCAACATTGAAAGACCAATTTTCTTTGATATTTTTACAAAAAGCATCTCCTAGTTGTTTTGTTTCAATCCATCTTTCTTTTGAAGGGCATAAAGCAAAGGCAAGTTCATTTATATTTTTACCTTGGTACGAGTTAGAAAGTAAGATGGTATCGGTTTTAGCGGATCCAAAATTAATTAAATAATTTATCCAATTTTCTAAACTTATAATATCTTTTATATAATTCATTTCTATGGCAGCCTCTAAACCATGAGAAAAATTATAACTCCCTATAGGAAAATTAGGTGAAAACCATGAAAGTAATAGTTGATGGTAATCAAATTTTGGTTCTATTTCTCTAATGCTTATGTCCATGTGTTCTTCCTAAGCCGTAAGCTCCGCCCTCAGGACAAAACTCTTCATGTACTTTTTTAATTTTACCCCCTAATTTTATAATTAATTCTTCAATTACTTTATCTTCTTGAATCAATAGACGATCAAGTTCAATTTGACACGGTATATGCCTATTACCTATGTGCCATACTATTTTCATTAAGTTCTCACTTACTATTTCTAACAAAGGTTCTTTTGCATATTTAATTAAAATGAAAGAACCATTTTCTAAGACAAATGAACTGTTTTCCTCTAATGAAATAGTCTCAGGTAGATTAACTAGAAACTCAACTTTATTATCTGAAATAAGTTTTTTTCGCCTAATAAATCTGTCGTGATATGTTAATGTTATTGTATCTTTTATTTTTTCATTTGCAGCATCAGTTATAACTTTTTCTACTATCATAAATACACCTAAAATAAAAAATATCTTTGAGCTAGTGGAAGCTCAGTTGCTGGTTCACACGTAAGTATATTACCGTCAGCTGTAACTTCATATGTTTCCGGATCTACTGATATATCAGGACAGTAATTGTTAAATACCATATCTTCTTTTGAAATATCTCTTGTTTTTTCAACAGCAATTGTCTCTTTAGCTAAGTTTAAACTATCTAAACTTGCAGTTTTAATTGAATCTTTACTCACAAAAGTTATTGATGATGCTTCAAGCGATCTTCCGAAAGATGAGAACATCGGCCTAGTATAAACTGGTTGAGGAGTTGGAATAGACGCATTGGGATCACCCATTTGTGCGCAAGCTATACTGCCACCTATCATTACAATTTCAGGTTTAACACCGAAAAAAGCAGGATCCCATAAAACTATGTCTGCTCTTTTTCCTTCACTTATTGATCCAATATGTTTAGAAATTCCATGTGTAATTGCAGGGTTGATAGTATATTTGGCTATATATCTTTTTACTCTTACATTATCGTTATCACCATTTTCTTCTTTAAGTCGACCTCTTTGTATTTTCATTTTATGAGCTGTCTGCCAAGTTCTTATTATAACCTCTCCAACTCTTCCCATAGCTTGACTGTCAGACGCAATTATTGAAAAGGCTCCCATATCGTGGAGTATATCCTCAGCGGCTATTGTTTCCTTTCTTATTCTACTTTCAGCGAAAGCAACATCTTCAGGTATTGATTTATCTAAGTGATGACAAACCATAAGCATATCAAGATGTTCCTCTAGAGTATTAATTGTATAGGGTCTTGTTGGGTTTGTTGACGATGGAATAACATTTTGATTTCCACACACTTTTATAATGTCTGGCGCATGTCCTCCTCCAGCTCCTTCAGTATGAAAAGCATGAATGGTTCTATTTTTAATTGCCTCAATAGTATTTTCTACAAATCCACTTTCATTCAATGTGTCGGTATGTATCATAACTTGCACATCCATTTTATCTGCAACATTTAAACAGTTATCAATAGCACCAGGTGTAGTCCCCCAGTCTTCGTGAAGTTTTAATGCACATGCCCCAGCTTTAACTTGTTCAATTAACCCTTCAGGTTTTGAAGAATTTCCTTTTCCTGCAAATGCTAAATTCATAGAAAAAGCATCTGCAGATTGGATCATTCTACTTATATGCCAAGAGCCAGGTGTACATGTGGTTGCTAGAGTTCCATGGGCTGGACCAGTCCCACCACCAAGCATTGTTGTTAAACCAGAGTGAAGTGCATCCTCAATTTGCTGGGGACATATGAAATGAATGTGGGAATCAAAACCTCCTGCTGTTATTATTTTACCTTCTCCAGCTATAATTTCTGTTCCAGGCCCTATTATGATATCAATTTGAGGTTGTGTATCAGGGTTCCCTGATTTTCCAATTTTATGTATTAAACCATCCTTTATTCCAATATCTGCTTTGAATATTCCATTTATATCAACAATCAAAGCATTAGTAATTACTGTGTCGACAGCACCATCTTTACGCGTAACTTGAGACTGTCCCATACCGTCTCTTATAACTTTTCCACCCCCAAATTTCACTTCCTCGCCATAAACAGTAAAATCATTTTCTACTTCTATGATTAAATCTGTGTCTGCCAATCTAACTTTGTCACCAGTTGTAGGGCCATACATCTCACTGTAAGAAGATCTTGAAATATTTGAACTCATTATAGTGCCCCCATGATTTCTTGATTAAATCCAAAAATATTTCTTTTTCCTTTTATGTTTATCAATTCTATTTCTCTAATTTGACCTGGTTCAAAACGAACAGCAGTTCCTGCAGCAATATTTAAACGCATTCCCTTTGCGAGTTCTCTATCAAATGACAGAAATTTGTTACTTTCAAAAAAATGGTAATGACTTCCTACTTGAATTGGTCTATCTCCAGTATTAGAAACTTTGATTTTTTTTATTTTAGATGCTTCATTTAAGTTTATTTTATCATCAAGCGTAATTATTTCTCCAGGCTTCATCGGTTTCTCCTTTATCTAATAGGGTGGTGAACTGTCACTAGTTTTGTTCCGTCAGGAAAGGTAGCTTCAACTTGAACGTCATGTATCATATCCGGTATGCCAGACATACAATCGTCTTTTTTAATTACGTGAGCACCTGCTTCCATTAATTCAGCTACGCTTTTTCCATCTCTAGCTCCTTCTATAACAAAATCAGTTATAAGTGCTATTGCTTCAGGGTAATTAAGCTTAACACCTCTACTTTTTCTGTTTCTTGCAACTATTGCAGCTAAACTTACTAAAAGTTTATCTTTCTCTCTTGGTGATAATTTCATTTTTTCTCCTCAACTATTCCATACTTTAGGCAGGTTTTTATCTGATAAACATGATATTAATTTTTTTTTTATTAATTTCAATTCATAGGCATCTTTGGAAACTATTCTGATAAGCATTTTATCATTCCATTTTGAATGAGAAGATAAAATTATTTCTGAGCTTCTGAGTGTTTGGGTTAAATAATCTTCTTTGGACAAAAAACTTTGTCCAGATATAAAAATATTACAAATAGCTACACCATTATCTGTACAGGCTATGCTTGATAGTTTGTCCTTAATATTACCAGTTAAACTTAATGCTTCAGCATGCATTAATTTTTTATTTAAATAAATTTTCCAATTATCCTTAAAAAAACCTTTTTCTAAAAATTCACCCATTGCCGTTCTTCCAAATATAGTTGATTCAGCTAACAGAAAATTTGAGTTTGATTTTAAATCAACTTCAATACTTCTATTTAGACTACAATTATTAAATAAAATAAGTTCTTGAGGTATCCAAAATAGTTTACTGGTGTCATCCAAAGACAATGAAATTTTTATTTCAGCATTATCATTTATCCCTTTGTAAACTCTCTCGGCGGTCTGAGTTGTTACAAAGATTTTTGACTTGTCAGTAATCTCAATATTATATAAAAAATTATCACCACTAGTTAATCCACCAGCAGTATTTACAAGGATTAATTCTTTTATTTCTTGTGGAGATTTTGGGTAAAAAACTTTTGCAGAACCTGACTGGTAAAAACGATTAATTTCGTTGTTTTTAATATTGACATTAATATTACCATGTGCTCTTTGAAATTTTTTTTGTATATTTAACATTTATATGCTGACAGCTTTCCTTAGTTTCTTTTGGTCTATAATATCTTTTCTTCCTTTGTAAACGATTTCACCACGTGTAATTGCAAATATATGGTCAGCTCTTGCAAATGCAAAATCAAAATATTGTTCAACTAAAATTATAGCCATGTTTTTTTGAGACTTCAAATAATCAATAACCTCTCCAATTAAGGTAATTATATTTGGTTGAATTCCTTCTGTAGGTTCATCTAAAAGTAACAGTTTAGGTTGCATTATTAATGCTCTTGCAATGGCTAGTTGTTGTTGTTGCCCACCAGATAAATCTCCGCCTTTTCTAGATAACATTTTTTTTAAAACAGGAAATAAGTCAAAAATTAATTTAGGAATATATCTTTGATCTTTTTTTAAAACTGCAAAACCAGACATAAGATTTTCTTCAACTGTAAGTAATGGAAAAATAAAACGACCCTGAGGAACATATCCTACGCCGCGCGAAGCTAGCTCGTGAGCCTCAAAATTAGTAACGTCTTTTTCATTTAAAATATAATTTCCTGAGCTACTTGGATGATACCCAGACAAAACCTTTAGCAATGATGTTTTGCCAACACCATTTGAACCCATTAAGCAGGTAATTTCTCCAATCATAGCTTCTATAGAAATATTGTATAAGATTTGAGAAGACCCGTAATGAAGACATATCTCTTTAGTTTTTAGCATTCTTATCTTCCTAAATAAACATCAATAACTTTATCGTTTTGGGACACATAATCTAGAGAGCCTTCTGCAATAACACCTCCATCATGTAAAACAGTTACCCTACATTCTAATGATTTAACAAATTCCATATCGTGCTCTACAACTATAACAGACTGATTTTGCGATAACCGTTTTAAAAGTTCTACCGTTTTTTTCCTTTCGGGAGCAGTCATACCAGCCGCAGGCTCGTCAATTAGAAGTAAGTCTGGTTTTTGCGCTAACAACATTCCAATTTCAAGCCATTGCTTTTGACCATGGCTGAGCTGACCTGCTAAAACATTTAAGCTTCCTGTTAAATTCACTTCATTAGCAATAATGTTAATTTCTTTTTCATCAGCTTTTGATAATTTATAAAAAAGTGTTGATAGGGGATTTCTAGACTTTTTCAGAGATAACAATAAATTTTCAAAAACAGTTTGTGTTTCGATTAGTGTAGGTTTTTGGAATTTTCTACTAATACCCGCTTCTACAATTTGTGCTTCACTCATTCTAAGTAATGAAAGATTTTTTTCGCCCCATAAAACAGTACCTTCGTCAGGTTTTGTCTTTCCAGTAACAATATCCATAAATGTAGTTTTACCAGCACCATTAGGACCTATAATTGCACGCAGTTCTCTATTTGATATTGAAAAACTAAGATTATTTATCGCCTTAAAACCATCAAAGGAGACACTAATCCCGTTTACTTCTAACAAAACACTCATATTCAACTTCTTCTAAAAATTCGTTCAATTAAGCCCCCAATCCCTTTAGGGGCATAAAGAGTTGTTATAACAAAGCTTAGTCCTAAAATTACTACCCACCAGTCTACCCATTTAAGTGTAAATATTCCAAAATTAATATTAGGTATTTGCCCACCTGTAAAATAACTAGATGCCAAAGAGACAAAAGCTGCTCCAATAAGAGCACCGTATAAATAACCTCTTCCACCAATAGCGACCCATACTGCCAAATAAATAGAAGCAATTGGTGCAAGTTCTGCAGGGTTAATAATACCTGCTTGGGGATAATAAAGCGCTCCGGCAACTCCCGAAATAATAGCCGTTATAACAAAAATAAATAATTTGTAACTCTCAACTTTATACCCCAAAAATCTAACTCTTGTTTCATTGTCTCTTAAGCCTGTTATAATATTCCCGAGTTTACTATTAACAATTAAATTACATATATAATAAGTAAATATAAGGGTTAGTGCACTTAAGATAAGAAACCATATCGATAACTCTGCTTGAGAAAAATCATCTAAGTTTGGAATATTTTGTAAACCCGATAAACCATTGTTGCCTCTTAAACCACTGTCATTTTGAAATAGATATAATGAAAGTGCTAGTGTCATTGCTTGAGTTAAAATTGAAAGGTAAACGCCTGTTACTCTTGACCTAAAAGCTAGCCAACCAAAAATATAAGCTAACACACCAGGCACCAAAAGAATTAATACAATATGGATTAAAAGTGAATCCGCAAAAGACCAAATTAAGGGTATCTCTGCACCACCCACGACTCCAAAAATTTGAGTTCCTACAGCCTCACTAATTTCTGTTTCAGTTAAGGGGAGCACATTATTTTGGGTTGACTCTACGACGATATTTTTAGTTCTTTCGAACATGAGCCACATTCCAATCATGTAGCCGCCAAGACCAAAAAAGGCAAAATGGCCCAAAGATAAAATTCCACAATATCCCCAAACTAAATCCATGGCTAAAGCAACAATGCATAAACATAGAGTCTTTCCAAGCACTTTAGTAAAACTAGTTGAAACTAAATTTAAACCATATGCCTCGCTAAGTAGGATTATAATTAGTGTAAATAAAATAACTATAGATGAAACCCAAAAAAAAGAGTTTCTTTTGTCAATATGGCTCAAAAAGTCTTTGTTCATAATCAATCCTCAGCAGCCCTTCCTTTTAACGCCATTATTCCTTTTGGTCTGAACTGAATAAACAATATTATAAAAATAATCATATAAGTCTGAGCAGCAAGAGTGTTAGATGGATTAAACCATTCAATAAATTTTTGAAGCATTCCAATCATTGTTGCCCCTGCAAGAGTACCCCAAATGTTACCAACCCCACCTACTACAACAGTCATAAAGCTTTGGACTATATAATCTGCTCCTAATTCTGATGTTACTTTAGAAAACAATCCAATGGCCACACCAGCAATTCCGGCAATGCCCGATCCAAATCCAAATGTTAACATATTTATTCTATCGGGATTAATCCCCATACTTGAGGCCATCATTGGGTTTTGTGTAACTGCTTTTGTTTCTAGCCCTAGTCTTGTTTTATTCATCACTAACAAAAGTAAAACTAAGAAAATTATCCCTAAAACAAAAATAGCAATTCTTATCAAACTTATAGATAAAACATCATTGACTACCAAAGCACCATCTAACCATTCAGGAGATGTAAGGGGCCTTGCTTGTGTACCAAAAATGTTTTTTGCAATTTGTTGTAAAGCTATACTAATTCCAAAAGTGGCTAATAAGGTATCCAAAGGATTTCTATATAAATGTCTAATAACTAATCTTTCCATAGCAACTCCTCCTAAAAAAGTTACTAAAAATGCTAATGGAAAGGCTACAAGTAGTGAAATTGTATGATTAGGTATGAATAACTGGACCACATAACCAGTATATGCTCCAATCATTATAAATTCTCCATGAGCCATATTAATTACTCTCATTACTCCAAATGTAATTGCAAGACCTATAGCTCCTAAAAAATATATAGAAGCTAAACTCAATCCGTCTAATATAAGATCTAGATATTCATAAAAATTAACCTTATGATTTATGTCATTAAAAACCAATTTTGCTGTATTGATTACTTTTGGTGATTTTTCTTTATAGACAGCATAAAAAAAGTGCCTCTTAATTAAGTCATCAATTTCCTTATCAGATTTTAGTGGAATAGCTTTTCCTAATTTTACTAACAGATTGTAAGCATTGTTTCGTTCTTCACTTGAGTTTAAATGCTTTACAGGTATTCCTTCAATATGGGAGTTTGAAATATTTTGTTTTAAAATTTCGTCTCTTCTTGATGGTGTAATATAATCTTTTAAAAAATTATTTTTAATAAGTAGATCTATTGCTTCTGATCTTGAAATTTCTGGTTTTTTATTGAAATAAAAGAATGGTTTGTTATTAGACCCATCAGCATTTTTATATGAATTGCCAGGTATAATATTTCTAGCTAAATTTGGTAAATCAGGCATTTTATTAGAGACATATAATTTTGACTCAAGTAGAGATGCAATAGTGCCTCTTGCCTCTATAGACATGTTGCCCCTTAGAGAATTTAACGAAGATATTTTTTCATCCTCATTTTGAGAATATTTAATAGTTCCAAAAACTAGTAATTCAGACATTCTTTTTTTTAAATCTGGATTATTTTCTTTCTCTAGAGCGTTCTTTAAGGGTATTAAATATTTTGAATTGAATTTTCTTGTAAGTGTTTCTAAACTTTTAGATCTAACATTAGGATCGTCATTTAATAGTTGAAAACCAATAAGAGCATTAGATATTTTCGATCTAACACCACTATTTGGCTTAATAACTTTTATTTCTTTCTTTTTAAAGAAACCCAGACTAGTTTTGTTTGAAAACTGTAATAGTTCGTAACCATCAGAATTTTTTTGTTTTAAAATCGATATAAGCTTCGATTTTTTGACATAATATAATTGTTTATTTTTCCAGCTTTTGAGAAATTCTTCAAGGTTAGGTGATTTTGTACTTAATAAATCTTCAATTACAGGCTCAATAGTTCTTGAAGAACTTTTTATAATAAGTTCGAAATTATTATTTAAAACTTTTTCTAGATTATTTGATTCTGATGCATTTAGAGGGTTAGAAAAAATTAAAACGAAAAATAGTTGGAAGATTAATTTTAAAAAAGAATTCATTTTAATTTCCACTGTAGAGTTTTAAAGAAAACTCTACAGAATAATTTAAATTATAGATTAATAATTAGATTTCATTTGGACGCAAGTTTTAGTGTCTTTATTATACATTCCGCAACCTAAGGACTTCCAATCAGAGACTAGAGGCTTTGATTCAGCTAAATAATCAGTCCAAGCGTCACCAGGTACTTCTTTAGTTTGACTAATAATGTCAAATTGTCCATCCGCTTGTATTTCACCAATAAGAACGGGTTTTGAAAGGTGATGATTAGGCAACATTTCAGCCATTCCACCAGTCAAGTTTGGTACTTTCATGCCGTACATAGCTTTTCTAACAGCATCTACATCTGTCGTGCCAGCTTTTTCAACTGCTTTTACATACATTTTAAATCCAATTACATGTGCCTCCATTGGATCATTAGTGACTCTCTTATCACCCATTGCAGATTTCCATTGTTTAATAAAATCAGTATTCAAGTCAGACTCAGCTGATTGAAAATAATTCCACGCTGCAAGATGACCAACCAAATTTTTAGTATCGAGACCAGATAATTCTTCTTCACCAACAGAAAATGCAACAACTGGAATATCATCAGCTTTAATACCAGCAGCAGCAAGCTCTTTGTAAAAGCCTATATTGGCGTCTCCGTTGATAGTTGAAATAACACCAACTTTTTTACCGTCTGCACCAAGGCCAACTACATCAGCAACGATTTTAGACCAATCTGAGTGACCAAATGGTGTATAGTTTACAAAAATGTCTGATTCAGGAATTCCTTTGTCAATAAGATATTGCTTTAAGATTTTATTAGTTGTTCTTGGATATACATAGTCAGTTCCAAGCAATGCAAATTTTTTGACACCTAATTCTTCTAAATAATAATCGGTTGCGGGTATTGCTTGTTGATTAGGTGCAGCGCCAGTGTAAAAAACATTTTTTGAACTTTCTTCACCTTCATATTGCACGGGATAAAACAACAATCCATTTAATTCTTCAAGTACTGGTAATGCTGATTTTCTGGAAACTGAAGTCCAACAACCAAACATAACATCAACTTTAGATACGGTTAATAGTTCTCTAGCTTTTTCTGCAAATAACGGCCAATTAGACGCAGGGTCAACTACCACAGGTTCTAATTTTTTTCCTAAAATACCTCCCTTTTTGTTTTGTTCATCAATTAACATTAACATTGTATCTTTTAGTGTTGTTTCAGAAATAGCCATAGTTCCCGATAACGAATGTAAAATACCGATTTTAATTTTACCGTGACCGTCGGCTAAAGCGCTGTTTACCAAAAAAAGAGAAAACATAACTAATGTTAATCTTTTAGTTAAATTAAATAACATAAATATTCCTTTCATTAATAGATTTAAAAATATATGTTATGTCTTTTTGGTATGAATTTTTCTTATATTACAAATTGCGACATGTAAATGTGTTAAAGGTCTATTTATTAATCACTTTAAATACTAATTGACTCGTAATGATTAATTTACATACATTTCAGTATCGTAATGATCCCTAAAAAAATTATTTTTATGAATCAATTACAAACAAGAATATTGAACCGTACCTCTATCATCCGTTTCACTTTTAGCCTGTCCAGTTACATCTAAATGAATTAAGTGTGCTCTTGCTTCTCCAATTGCAAAATGCATTTGTTCGTCACCAATTTTTCTGTCGAAGATAATTTTAATTGAATCCATAATTGTAATACTTCGATTTTCTAACTCATTTAAAATTAAACTAAGTCTATGATTATGGTGTTTGATTAAATCTTGAGCCCGTTTTGATCCGTCAATGAAAGGCCAATCATGACAAGGAAAAACTTTTGTATCAGAACCAATTACTTGAATTTGATTTAAGTATTTAAAATATCCTCCTAGTCTATCATCAAGAGGGTCAAAAAAATTATCAGAAATGTTGGGAGATATACGAGGTAATAAAAAATCTCCTGAGAGGTATAACTGTCTTTTTTTGTCCAATAATGAAATATGTTCTGGTGAATGACCTGAGTCAGTTCTTACTAACCAATTACCGTCATTTGATTCAATTTCATGTCCAGATTTAATAATTTCAAATTCTGGAAGTTCATAAACTCTATTTTTATAAAGTCTTGTGGCTGGTCCCTTTGCAATAATATCTTCTTCACTCATACCAGCCCTGACAAAAACATTTCTGAAGATATCAGCATATTTATCATCTGGCATTGAGCGAAATGTTTTTGCAGTAAAAAGTTCTTTTTCACTGGTGTAACATTTTATGTTTAATTTATTTTGAAGCCACCCGGCCATTCCAATGTGATCAGGGTGATAATGAGTAATTAATAATCCGGCAAATTTTTTTGATTTAAGCGGTCCATTAATTAATGCCTTCCAATGTTCTTCTGAGTGATCTGATTTTAAACCTGCGTCTAAAATTAAAAAACCTTTAGGAGTATCCATAAAAAATAGATTTACATGGTTTAGTCTAAAGGGCAGCTCGAAATGTGCCCAATATAAATCAGAAGCTATCTGAGTTAATTCACCAAATTTTGGTTTATTAATTTCTAATTTTGTCATTTAAATCTCATGAAAGGTCGGTTGGTAATAAATACTTAAGAAGTTAAGAATATACATTAAAATTAATTTAGTTCTAGTAAATCTAATATTTAATTAAAACAATGCATATTTCACTTAGTTTGTATATATTTCAAGCCAGACAATAAAAATTAAAACACAATAAGAGATTAAAATATGAATAATTCATTAAAGGGTATTAAAGTGCTAGATTTAACTAGGGTATTAGCTGGTCCATATTGTACCCAAATGCTAGGAGATTTAGGGGCTGATATAATTAAAGTTGAGAGACCTGGAGGTGGCGACGATACTAGAGGATTTGCTCCACCTTTTGTAAAAAAAGACGATGGCGAAGAGACAGACCTTAGCGCGTATTTTTGTGGCGCTAATAGAAACAAAAGATCAATTACGATCAATCTTAGTACAAAAGAAGGTCAAGGCTTAGTTAAAAAATTATTATCTGAATGTGATATTTTAGTTGAAAACTTTAAAACAGGTACCTTAGAAAAATACGGACTTGGATATAATAATCTAAAATCAGATTTTCCAAAGTTAATATATTGTTCTATTACTGGTTTTGGACAGACTGGGCCATATGCATCCAGACCAGGATACGACGGATTAATTCAAGCAATGGGTGGTGTAATGGCTTTAACGGGAGAGCCAGACGGTGAGCCTATGAAAGTTGGAGTTCCGATCGGAGATCTAATGGCAGGTATGTTTGCTTCTGTTGGGATATTAGCAGCTGTCCGTCATCAAATAAATACAGGTCAAGGTCAGTTTATAGATATTGGGATGTTAGATACTCATGTTGCATGGTTAGCAAATCAAGGTATGAATTATTTATCTACTAATAAAAATCCAGATAGATTAGGTAATCAACATCCAAATATTGTTCCTTATCAAGTTATGCCAACATCAGATGGTTATATTGTTTTATCAATTGGTAATGATCCTACATTTGAAAGATTTTGTAAGTTGTCTGGAGATGAACAATTAATAGAAGATCCGAAATTTAAGACAAATGCAGATCGTGTGTCTAATAGAGAATTTGTAACAAATACACTAAATGAAATTACCAAAAGACATACTTCATCTTGGTGGCTGACTGAGTTGGAAAAACAAAAAATTGGATGTGGTCCAATTAATACACTGAGTGAAGTTTTTTCAGATCCACATGTAAAGGCTAGAGAAATGATTGTTGAAATGGACCATACTAAAACAGGAAAAGCCCCACTAAGATTAATAGCCAATCCAATAAAAATGCAGGAGACACCTCCAAGTTATAGATTGTCACCCCCATTATTAGGAGAACATACTGAAGAAATTTTATCTAAAAAAATTGGTTTGTCGTTGGATGAGATCAAGAATTTAAAGGATAAAGGTATAATATAAATTAACCTGACTAAATCTTTTTTAATATAATTAATGGTGGGTGTCATAAGCGCATTTAATACAACCTCTAACATAGAATATGACAGTTTAAAGTCTTGGATTAGGCTAATACTTTTATTTACTATAGGCGTTATTGGTACAGTTGGTATGTGGTCAGTTGTGGTTGTAATGCCTGCAATTGAAAATGAGTTTAATATAGATAGGGGACAGGCAAGTTTACTATACGCTACTACTATGGTTGGTTTTGGACTTGGTAATTTTTTAATTGGAAAAATTATTGATAAATTTGGCTTAAAGTTCCCAATTATTTTCGCAATAATAATTCTTGTTTCTTCTTATTTAATTGCAATGATATCTACCGAATTTTGGCATTTATTAATCTTGCAAATTTTCATGGGGACGGCTGCAGCGACTTTTTTTGGCCCATCTATGGCTGATATAGGAAATTTTTTTGAAAAAAGAAGAGGGTTAGCTGTTGCGATTATTGCTAGTGCTAATTATGTGGCTGGAGCTTTTTGGCCTTTAATCATAAGCTATTTCCTTGAACACACGACTTGGAAAGAAGTCTACTTATATATAGCAATAATCTGTATGGTGATTATGTTTCCAATAGCATTATTTCTAAAAAACAATGTTGCAAGTAACATATCTAATAATGATTTAAGTACTGAAGGGAACAGTTTAACCAACTTAAGTCCCAATACATTGCAAATCTTATTAATCTTGGCAGGAATTAGTTGTTGTTTGGCAATGGCAATGCCACAAGTACATATTGTTGCTTTATGTGTTGAGAGAGGCTTTGGATTAAGCATCGGAGCTGAAATTTTGGCTGTAATGCTTTTTTCAGGAATGATAAGTAGAGTTGGATTTGGTTTCTTGTCTGACAAGATTGGTCCTGTTTACACTTTATTTATTGGATCATTATTACAAATGCTTTCCTTAGTATTTTTCTTGCCGTTTGATAGTCAATTATCGCTTTATATTGTTTCGTTAATGTTTGGGTTGTCCCAAGGAGGTATAGTGCCTGCATATGCTATGATAATAAGAAAATATCTTCCAATTGAACAGGTTGGTGAAAGAGTTGGATTAGTCATTATGGCAACAATTGTAGGTATGGGCTTAGGTGGCTGGATGTCTGGTGAAATTTTTGATATCACCCAATCTTATAAATTAGCATTTGTAAATGGAATATTTTGGAATTTTACAAATCTTTTGATAGTAACATTCATAATGTGGCAAATTTATTTCAAAAAAGATAAGTTAGTTCTAGGTTGAAGAGGAATTACTAATGAATAAGATCAGAGAGCTTACAAGGTCATCCCTTGAAATTACTTATGAGCTATTCATAATAATGATACCAACATTAATTATAGTAAAAATACTAGATGAGTTAGGTTTTGTTGAAATATTAAATAAGTTCTGTGCTCCTTTGATGTTTTTGTTAGGATTACCAGAGGCTATATCACTAGTTTTTACCACATCATTGCTCACAAGTCCCTATGCAGGTTTAATAGTTTTCTCAGGTCTACCAGCCGACATGCCTTTTACTGCTGCTCAGGCAAGTGTATTAGGACTTTTGATTCTATTTACACATTCATTACCTATTGAAGTTATTATTTGTAGAAAAGCAGGAGTAAGAGCCCGTGCAATGATATTTATTAGATTAGGCCTTGGTATTTTATCATGCTATTTTTTAAATCTTTTTTTTCAAGTTACTGGTTATATGAATTATCCAGCTACAATTTTATTACCAAGTTTAGAAAGTGCACCTGATTTATTCAGTTGGGGTTTATCTCAACTAAAAGGGCTGGGAATGATCTTTATTATTATTGTAGCGCTAGTAATAATTTTAGATTTTTTAAAATACATAGGCGTTGAACGATTAATAGAAAAAGCTTTAAAACCTTTTTTAAACTTTCTTGGAGTTGGTGAAAAAGCATCTACTATTGCAATAGTAGGAGTGACCCTTGGGATTGGCTTTGGTGCAGGACTTTTAATTAAAGAAGTCAAAACTGGAAAACTTCACTACAAAGATGTTTTTGGAGTTTTAGTCTTAGTAGGAATGCTTCATAGCATAATTGAAGATACTGCAGTTATTTCACTTATAGGTTCAAATATTATAATAACGCTTTTTTTAAGAGCGGTTTTAACATTATGTATCGTTTATGTTTTTATGAGATTAGGGGCTAAATTAACACAAGAATTTTGGCAGAAACATCTTACTAATTATAATATACCAGAATACAAATCTAATTCTTAATAGGGAATAATTTTATTACCCCAATCAAATATTTTACCATTATCTTCCAAAGTCTTTGAATCAATAACACTTACCAATTTTTCTGCAGAAAATTCGGGAGTAAAGTATTCTTTGTCTTTTTTTTGAAAAGGTTTCGATAATTTTGAATCTACTGTGCCTGGATGAAGTCCAAAGATAATACTATCTGGATTTGATCTTTTTTGTTCAATTGATAATCCTTTTAAAACCATATTTAAAGCAGATTTAGATGCCCTATATGAATACCAACCACCTAGTTCGTTGTCTTCTATACTTCCGACTCTAGCTGAAATTGAAGCAAATTTTGTTATTCTATCTCTGTATAGCTTCGGTAAAAAATATTTTGCAATTAAAGCTGTTGGAATAGTGTTGGCATTAAACATGTCAATAAATTTTACAGAGGATAGATCTCTGATTGATTTTTCTGGTTGTTCAAGCGCACCAATTGCCACAACAATAACGTCCAACTTACATTCAAGTGATTGAGCGGTCTCAGCTAAACTATTTTCATTTAAATAATTTACTTCTTTTGAAATTATAGATTGGTGATCTAATTGAACACCATTCCTTGAAAAGGCGAATATGTTATTTACACTATTATATTTTGAAAATTCAAAACACAATGCTTTTCCGATCGCACCAGAGCTTCCAAAAATAGCAATATTTATTGGTTCCATCCTAATATCTTTTATTTAAATTAAGTGACACATATTTATTATTGATAGTATTATATTATCATTTAATTGATAAATTTAAAGAGATCTATATGAGAAATAATAAACCTAATTTTGTATTAGTTCATGGTGCTTGGCATGGTGGGTGGATTTGGAAAGAAGTTGCAGACCTCTTAATGTATCAAGGTTATAATGTAACTTGTCCTACCCAAACAGGTTTAGGTGAAAGGAAACATTTATTGTCCCCTGAGATAACTTTAGACACATATATTGATGATATAATTAATCATATTTTATTAGAAGATTTAGAAAATATTATATTAGTAGGACATAGCTTTGCGGGAAATATTATAAGTGGTGTTGCTGACAGATTAAAAGAGAGAATTAATAAGCTTATTTATTTTGATGCGATGATTTTATCAAGTGGTCAAAGTCCTTTTGATATTGCTCCAAAAGAAATAGTTAGAGAAAGAACGGTTTTAGCAGAAAAATCTGAAGGCAAGCTCTCAATTCCTCCTCCATCACCTGAAGCATTTGGAGTTTTTGATATAAGAAAATCTTTAATTTTGGCTAGTAAATTAACTCCTCATCCTGTAAGCACTTTTAAATCAAAACTAAATTTAGAAAATGAAATTGGGAATGGACTTTCTGTTTCCTATATATTTTGTACTGATCCAGTTTATCAATCTTTAGAAAGTTCAAGAGTGTTTGTAAGAAAAATGAATTGGCCAATTTTTGAATTGAAAGCAGGGCATAATGCCATGTTTACACATCCAAAAGAAACTTTGAATTTACTTATGAAAATTTGTAATTAAAATATCTATTTTAGGAGAATAGAATGTCATCTTGTATAACTGGCTGGGCCCATAATAAATTCGGTGTAAATAAAGATCAATCTTCAGAGAATATGATTGCAGAAGTTGTTGAACAGGCAATAAATCATGCAGAAATTTCTCCAAAAGATATAGATGCAATTTATGTTGGAACTTTTAACAATGGGTTTCAAAAGCAGGATTTTCATGGTGCATTACCAGCTGTTTCACAGATAGATCTAAGGTACGTACCAGCTATGAGAGTTGAAAATGCGTGCGCAACAGGTTCAGCTGCCATTCATACAGCGATGAATGCGATTGAAGCCAAAAGAGCAAAGACAACACTTGTTGTTGGTGTAGAAAAAATGACAGACACGTCTTCCGAAAAAGTTGGTGACATTCTCTTGGGTGCAAGTTATCGGCCAGAAGAAGGGGAAACTAAAGGAGGATTTACAGGTGTTTTTGCAACTATAGCAAATGCTTATTTTCAAAAATATGGAGATAAGTCAGATATACTAGCTAAGATTGCTGCTAAAAATCACGAGAATGGAAGCATAAATCCTCTTGCTCATATGCAAAAAAATCTAGGTTTTGATTTTTGTAATGATGTCTCAGAAAAGAACCCTTACGTTGCAGAGCCGTTAAGAAGAACAGATTGCTCTATGGTGTCTGACGGTGCTGCTGCTTTAATAATTCAAGACATAGACCTTGCACTTTCTGCAAAGAGAGCAATTGCCTTTAGAGCAAGAAGACACGTAAATGATATTCTTCCACTGAGTAAAAGAGAAAAAACAGAGTTTGAAGGTGCTCGTCAAGCTTGGAGTTATGCCCTGCAAGATGCT
Organism: uncultured SAR116 cluster alpha proteobacterium; assembly: GCA_902514865.1. Lineage (GTDB taxonomy): Bacteria > Pseudomonadota > Alphaproteobacteria > Puniceispirillales > Marisalimonadaceae > Marisalimonas. Next base: position 8,077 of record CABXSI010000005.1, on the reverse strand, counting down.
AAAATAAATCTTGATGATTTATCGTTTGTAGAAACCCATGACTGTTTCACAATAGCAGAACTTATTGAATATGAAGCGATGGGTTTAACTAAATTAGGCGAAGGTTATAAAGCAATCGAAGAGGGCTGGGTTCAAAAAAATGGCAGACTTCCTATAAATCCCTCAGGTGGTCTTAAGTCAAAAGGGCACCCTGTCGGCGCTACTGGAGTTTCTCAACACGTGATGTCAGCAATGCAACTTACTGGGGAGGCAGATGATATGCAGGTCAAAGATGCTAAATTAGCAGGTATTTTTAATATGGGCGGAGCCTCTGTTGCAAATTATGTCTCAATTTTGGAGAGATTACGTTAATATTAAATGTCTAAATTAATATTAATACGTCATGCTAAATCCGATTGGAGTGGTTACGTCAATGATCTTCAAAGGGGTTTGAACAAAAGAGGTTATAATTCTTGTAAAGTTATTTCTGAGGAACTTAAAAACAGAATAAATAAACCAGATTTGTTTTTAATCTCTCCTGCATTAAGAACCCAGTTAACTTACGAAAATATATTTTTAAATTGGGATCATAAAGACAATCTTTTATCGATTGAAGAAGATTTATATCATGCATCAATAGATCAGATTAAAAATAATAACCTCCAAAGTGCTTGGATTTAGCACCGTGGTTGTAATAGGTCATAATCCCATTTTAAATTCATTAATGTATCAATTATCAACTAAAGGTTATAATAAGTTGCCTGTTAACTTAGTTACTTGTGGTGTTGTTATTATAGAATATTCTGAAAATAATTTTAAAGCACCAGTTTTTACAAACGGGGAAGTTATCGATTATTTTTTTCCAAGAATGTATATGTAGAATTTAAAATAACTAGCTAGGAATTTGTGTAATTAGGTTTTCTTTTTTCTAAAAGGGCGTCTATTGCTTCTCTATGGTCATCAAGTTGTTGAAGAATACTTTGTTGACTTGCCGCCATTTCTAACGCTTTGTCCAGAGAAACATTTTGTGACATTCTTAATAATCTTTTAGCTCTTCTTGATGCTTCAGGGGGTTGTGAGGCAATTTTATTTGCAGTTCTATAAGCTTCATCCAAAAGTTCATCATTTGTTACAACCTTTGAAACAAGACCCCAATCTAGAGCCTTTTGGGAATCAAGAACGTCACAAGTTAAAATCATTTCATTTGCTCTTGCAAGTCCAATTATTTTTGGAAGAAACCAGGATCCACCATCACCAGGAATAATTCCAATTCTAAGGAAACTCTCTGAAAACTTTGCGTCTTCTGCTGCAATTCTAATATCGCACATAGTACACAAATCGTTTCCTGCACCAATGGCGTGGCCATTTACAGCTGCTACAATTGGAACATCAATACTATTCATTGAAAGTGGAATTTTTTGTATTCCAAATCTATACCAATCCTCTAATTCAGTTAAAGACATATTGTCCTTAGTAGTCATATCTTTGATTTCTTGAAGATTTCCTCCAGATGAAAAGCTCTTTCCAGCACCTGTTAATATTACACAACCTACATTTTTATCTTTATCGGCTTTACTTAGAGAATCTACTAAACCTTCTATAATATCTCCGGAAAGAGCATTTCTTGTGTCCGGTCTATTTAGTGTTATCTTAACAATTCTATCATCTTGTTCATATAAAACTGATTCAGTCATTTTTCACCTCGAATTAAAATAGTATTTAAGTTAAATATTCCCATAAATTTTGATTGTTATTTTCTAAAAAATCTTTTCCTAATTCATCTTCCCAATAACTCTCATTTCCAAAATCGTTTCTCCAACTATTTAGATTACGTGTAAAGTAAGCTAATTCATACTCTTGAGTAAATCCAATTGCGCCATGAACTTGATGAGATATTGCTATAACTTTTCCTGCAGCAGCTCCAGCTCTTATTTTTAAAATAGCTATATCCTTTTTATTTTTATAAAAATCATCAGAATTAGTAATTGTTGATAAAGCTGCAGAAGATGCAGATAGCTCAACGGCCATTTCAGATATCTGATGTTGAATAGCTTGAAATTTTGAGAGTGCTCTTCCAAATTGTTTTCTTTGTGAACAGTAATCGATACATAAATCTAAAATTTTTTCCATTGACCCTATCATTTGAGCAGATCTCACTATAGCGCCTAGTTGTTTAAAATTTATCCTTAAGTTAACTGGTTTTATATAAAGGATTTTACATTTATTTAACTTTAAATTATATCGTGGTTCAGATAAAAAATTCTTTTTTAACTCTTTGTCTTCCCTGCTATTTTTAATAAGAATAACTTTTTTTGTTTTTTCAATTTCAGTAATAAAAACAATTTTATCAGTAAGATTTAAATATGGAACCGAAATTAATTCTCCGGATATTTCATTACCTATGATTTTAAGGTTCTTTACGTCTATTGCGTAAGTTACAATGCCACTTGGAGGGTTTATATCAGATTCTGACAGAATATAATTAGACAATATCGTTTCGGATAAAGGTATTGGTGCTCCTATATTATTTGATAATTTGATTATTGGTAAAGTAGTTGAAAGAGGTAAGCCTGATCCATTGAACTTATCTTTAACGGCTATTTTAGGGAGGCCAATTTGTTCAATTTCATCCCATAAATTAATTAAATCAGAATTGTCGTTATCTATGTTTTGTCTTAATTTATGATCTACGTGCTTGTTAAGAACTTTTGATGTTGTTTCTAAAATAATACCTAGTTCTTCATTCATCTCAGACCTAACTGTCTTGCTATTATCCCTTTCATAATTTCAGTTGTTCCACCTCTTAACGAGTTTGAGGGTATTCTAAGAGTGGCGTCTTCAAATAAATTTTGTAATTGAGAAGGCCATTCATAAAGTGGAATTATATTGGAAAACTCTCTTAACGTTTCTACCATTGTCTTTTCAAATTTATTACCCAGCTCCTTAACAAATGCAGCTTGTGTCTCTGGAGATTCTCCATTTTGTAACATAGAGGCTATAGAAAAACTCATTCTTCTTAATGTTTGAAGTTCAGCAATTAATTTACCTATTAATTTTGAACCTGATTTTATTAAAATATTTTTGAATTCATTTATAAAGCTCTCAAGTAACGTGAAATGAGACAAAAATCTTTCAGGACCAGATCTTTCAAGTGCGAGTTCACCAACTACCTGAGACCAACCTTTTCCTTCAACTCCAAGTAATGCATCTTCAGCTAGTATGACATTGTCAAATAAAGTTTCATTAAAATGGCGTTGACCTGTCATGTCAGGGATACCTTTCACACTCACATTTGGAAGTGATAAATCAACTAAAAACTGAGATAGTCCTTCATGCCTATTTTTTTCTGACGCAGGACTGGTTCTTACAAGTACAATCATATAATTTGCTATATGAGCGCCAGTAGACCAAATTTTTCTACCTTCAAGTTTCCATCCATTTTCTATCTTAGTAGCTTTGGTTTTAACAGAAGCTAAGTCTGAACCAGAGTCAGGCTCACTCATTCCAATAGCAAAAAAGCATTCTCCAGCAGTTATTTTAGGAATAATTGATTTTTTTTGCTCCTCATTTCCATATCTTAAAATTTGACTTCCGCTTTGTCTATCAGCTATCCAATGAGCGGCGACAGGAGCTCCAGAAGCTAAAAGCTCTTCGGTTACAACATATCTCTCGAGTGCAGTTCTTTCATTCCCGCCGTATTTTTTTGGAAATGACATGCCCAGCCATCCCATCGATCCAAGTTTCTTACTAAAATCTGGGCTAGCAGAAAAGACCCAAGCATCAGCTGAAGGCTCAAACTCTTTATGATTTAAAGATTTTGTTATAAAATTTCTTACTTCTTTTCGAAGGTTTGATAAATCATTTGTTTCTTTAATAGAAGGAAAATTAAACTTAGACATTCATAATACTTATTTTGTTAATTAATTTAAAATAAGTTAAATTATATAGGATAAAGGTCAATATAATTAATACAAAAAAATGTTCTTATAATAACATTATTAATTAAGAGTAATATTATTTTGGGTACTTCGGGAGTTTATAAATGTCTGTTAATGATGAAATTTTAGAAAGATTAAAAAAAATTGCCACACCAACCTTAGCTAATGCACTTGATGATGTTGGGTTTAATGGTGTTATGAACAACCTGGCTCCTGCAGGTTTTGGTATGAAGGTAGTAGGTAGAGCTATTACGGTTCAAGAAACAACAGGTCCTTTTGGCAGTTTTTCATCAGATGATTTTAAAGTTGGACATATGATTGACGCGGCAAATCCAGGAGATGTCATTGTTGTTGCCAATAATGGAGCTCAGGTGTCTACCTGGGGTGGGATGGCTTCTTATGCTGCAAAGTTGAAAGGGGTTGGTGGCCTTGTGGTCGATGGAGGTATTCGTGATAGAGAAGAAATTATAGAATTTTCCTTTCCAGCATTTTCTAGACACATGGTACCAACACCCGGAAAAACGAGGATAAAAGTTTTATCTATAAATGATCCTGTTGTTTGTGCAGGAGTAAGAGTAAGAAAAGGTGATATTATTGTTGCTGATGGCACAGGTGTGTTATGTATCCCAATTGAGCATGCTGAGAATATAACTGAAGCTTCCGAAAAGTTTTCTGCCGATGACAAAAAGGCAATGGAAGAAATGGATGCCGGATTAACTTTTACAAATGCTTTAAAGAAGTTTTCTAAAATTTAATATTTGAGTTAACCAAACACTTTGAGAGCTCTCTCAAAGAAATCTGTTTGACCAAAGTTACCAGATTTAAGTGTTACAGAAATTGGCTTATTACCATTAGAATGAGGGGACCATAGGGCAGGGACGCCATGAGAAATTTCTTCGCCTATCTTAAGCTCTTGGACCCCTAAACCTTTTATGACTGCTCCTGAGGTTTCTCCTCCAGCTGAAATAAATGTTCCAAAATTATCTTTTACAAGTTTTTTAGATAGTAATTCAAAAAAGTTTTCAATTTTATTTGCTAAGATTTCTTGGCCATATTGTTTTTGTTTTTCTGTGACAGTTTTAGTATCAGAAGACGAGTAAATAAGAGGAGATAATGTTTCATTAACTTTAATCCATGAAAAGACATTTTCAACCAAGTCCTCATTGTTAATCACCTCATCAGGAGAAATATATAAGGATGGGTTTTTCTCTTTATAAATATTTATTTGATTTATTGTTGCAACTGAGCATGATCCAGAAAGTATAATTGCATTGGAATTATTTTTAGGAATTTCAAAATTAGTTGCTGACAATAAACCTCTATCTTTATAAATTTTTGGTAATCCAAGAGCAATACCAGATCCACCAGTTAGAAATGGTAAGTCTTTTACGCCGTTACAAATAATATCAAAGTCATCATTTTTAATAGTGTCAACAATTGCGTACTTGTATCCATTTGTTTTTAACGTTTCAATTCTCTCTTTGACGCTATTCTCTCCTTTTGAAATAGTTTGAAAATCAATCAGGCCAACATTATCTTTGGTTTGATAATTAAGCCACCTAACTAAATTATGATCTGTCATTGGAGTTAGAGGATGATTTTCCATGCCTGATTCATTTAATGGTTTGCCATTAACAAACATATGTCCAAAATAAACAGTTCGTCCAGCATCAGGAAAGGACGGGCACGCTATAGTAAAATCTGTATTTAATTCTTTCATAATTGCATCAGTTACCGGTCCTATATTACCTTTTTTTGTGGAGTCAAACGTTGAGCAATATTTAAAAATAAATTGTTCACATCCACAATCTTTTAGCCATACAAGAGCTTTTAAGCTCTCTGATATTGCTTCTTCAATTGGTATGGTTCTAGTTTTGAGGGCAATTACGGCGGCGTCAGTTGGTTCTTTTTTTATTTCTGAAGGTAGTAGGGTTGGAATACCAGCATACATGGAAACTTGCATTCCTGATTTTTTAAGGTTGTTTGCAATGTCAGAGGACCCTGTAAAATCATCACCTATTATCCCTAGTTTCATAATCCTCTCTTTATTCTATAATGCTTGTTTTTCTAATTGTGTTACAATTTTCTCTTTAACCCAAGGGGTTACTTCTTCATTAAATGATAGATAATGTTTGCTGTTGAGGTGAATGTCAAAAGCGTCTTTGTCGGTGTAAGTTTCATATAAAAATACTATACTTTTATTATTAGGTTCGTGGCAGACATCAAATTCATGACAATCTTTTTCAAGTTCAAGAGAGTCTCTAGCTTGTTGTAAGATTCTTACTTTAAATTTTTCTATGTCTTTTTCGTGAATTACAAATTTAACAGTTATTACAAACATTATTAATTTTAACTCCTATTAGGTTAACACTTCATTTTGAACATTTTTATCTTTTAATAATGTGATTAATTTTTCAGTTACTGCTTTTGTTCCCATATCACCACCAAACTCAATTGGCCTTAACTCATTTCTTTTAAAGCCTATTTCAATTGCAGCTTCTATTAGTTTTGAGCCTTCAGAGGCACTCTCACATCCCTTTTTATCAGATAAATAGTCAAGCATCAAAGTCGAGCTAAGAATAGTCGCTAATGGATTTGCCTTGTCTTGTCCCATTATATCTGGAGCGCTTCCATGAGCGGGTTGAAATAAACCATGGTTGTCTCCAATTTCTGCACATGAAGCCATTCCCATTCCGCCTACTAATCCTCCACCAAGGTCAGATAATATATCACCAAACATATTTTCCATTACCATTACGTCATATTCCCAGGGGTTCCTTATAAGATTTAACGCCATTGCATCAACATAACAATGTTCCGATTCTATATCTTTGAAATTTTCTTTTCTTTCATCAAATATTTTTCTAAATAAAGCTTGAGAGCGAAATACATTGGCTTTATCAACACAAGTAACTTTACCCAACTTTCCCTTACTCTTTCTTTGTCTCGCTAATTTTAATGCAAAGTCATGTAATTTCTCTGTTGTTTTTCTGGTAATACGCATAATATCTTGAACTTCGTCATTGTTATCTACGGGGCATCTGTTGTGAACAGCTGCTGTGTAGAACAAACCTTCGGTAGACTCTCTTAATATAACTAAATCAATATTAGTTGCTAATTTATTACTTAACCTGTTTGTAATGTTTGGGTAAGCCTTAACTGGTCTGACCCCAGCATATAATCCAAACATTTCTCTAAATCTGAGGTGAGGGCATATTTCTGTCCCATCTTCATGTCGTATCGTAGGTAGTCCAATCGCCCCAAGGAAAATGCTGTCAGCATTACTTATTCTATCTTCACCGCCTGGTTCTACATCACATCCTTCTTTTGCAAAATATTCTGCACCAGCATTAATATTTTCCCAGTTACATTTGAAACCACCAATAATTTCAGATGAGAGATCAACTATTGATTTTGCTGAATTTACTATGTCTTTACCTATTCCGTCTCCAGGAACAGATGCGATTTGAAAATAATCCATAGCTATCAATAAACCTTATAAAGTTATAATTGACATTAATATCCAAACCGTAGTTTTACAATATTTAACTTCTATGATTATGAGAGAAATGGTGATGTGGATGCACTAAGTTAATCTTGGGAGATATAGCTTGAGTTCATCCACATCAAATATTAATAATGATAATAGTTATCAAAGTCAAGTACATTTTCTTTCTAATTTATTTTTGAAATCAAAAAAAATAACATTATTGTTAATTTTGTATTTATCTGTGTGGTATTTATTTAAAAATTCATTTCTTACTGGTATTGAAATTTTGGACCTGTTTAAACTTTCTACTAATTTATTAGACTGATTAATCATTTCTAGGTGATTATCTTTATTAGATATTTTAATAATTTTTTTCAAATCAACCTTTAATTTATTTTGTATAATTGAAATTAAACATAGTAGATCAATTTCTGTTCTTCCTAGAAGATTAGAACAGTGACACCTTATATCTATTGGTACACAGCAATTATAACCAATTATTCTCATCATTTTATCAAAAGGCATAACAGCTTCTTGGATTAAAAGTTTACTAAAACATTTAATTATTTCAAGCCTTGGATCTTTAGCTCTCATTATGCTTATAATCCATTCTCTAATAGACCAAATTAAAAACTTTTCGGTCTCTTTTAAATTTGGAACAGTTATTATG
>CABXSI010000004.1 GCA_902514865.1 uncultured SAR116 cluster alpha proteobacterium | reverse complement strand
TTAATCCTTAAAAAAGGATCTAAAGCAGATAAAGGCTCATCTAAAAGTAGAATAGACGGATTAGTTATGAGGGCTCTAGCTAAAGCAACTCTCTGTTGTTGACCACCTGACAATTGTGCAGGTAACCGATCAGAAAATTCAGACATATGAACTAATTGAAGCATTTTTTTAGCTTCAATGTTTCTTAAATCTTTTTGTAAGCCTCTCATTTTAAGAGCGAATCCAACGTTTTCCAAGCATGATAAATGCGGAAATAGTGCATAGTTTTGAAACATCATTGCCGTACCACGTTTGGCAGGAGATAATTCGTTTATAATATTATTGCCTAATAGAATATCACCTTCTGAAATTTCTTCATGACCAGCTATCATTCTTAAGGTTGAGGTTTTACCACAACCTGAAGGACCTAAGAGGCAGCAATAGGTTCCTGCTGGTATCTTAAGATTAATGTTATTCACGGCTAAAGTTTTATCATATCTCTTTGTAAGAACAGCAAATTCTAAATCTTCTGCAGTATTCAAATTTTCACCTCTAAATTCCGTAAATTATTAAATTTAATATTACAAAGTTGACTGGCATTTAATCAATATTTAAAACTTTAGTAAAAGTGATTAAAAATTAGGCATCATTACTGACTTCCCAAGATTCCTTTTTTAATTATATCATAAATGTAATTTACTACCATTTTTATAAATACTAATGGAGGTTAAAATGAAAAAAAATATTACTAGACGTAATATGCTAAAAACATCAACAGCCGCTGTAGGTGCTGTAGCAGGAGCAGGTCTCCTTAAAGGATTTCCTGCAATTCATGCGGCAGACGCCCCTGTTATTCGTTATTTAGGTACTGCTGTTAATATGGGTGACGCTGTACAAAAAAGATTATTCGACGACACAGGTATTAAAGTTAAATTTATAGTTAAGACAACTGACGAAGTTGTTAAAACAATTTTCACACAGCCGAATAGTTTTGATATCGTTGATTCTGAGTATTTTAGTATGCCAAAGTTAGTTCCATCAGGTAACTTGTTAGGAATGGATACTAAAAGAATCAAAGAGTGGGATAATGTTACAAGCGCATTTACCAAAGGTGAGGTTGCAGGAAAGAAAATTGGTGATCAAGGAACTGCACCCAAAAAAGTTATGTATTTAAAGGGTTCAAGTTCAAAAGAATTTGCTTCAGAACCTACTCAACACGTAACTTTAATTCCTACAGTGTATAATGCTGATACACTTGGTATACGTCCAGATCTGATAAAAAGACCTATTAGTACTTGGGCTGAATTATTAAACCCAGAATTTAAAGGTAAAGCTTCTATCTTAAACATACCATCTATAGGAATCATGGATGCCGCAATGGTTGTAGAATCTATGGGAGAATATAAATACCCTGATAAAGGTAACATGACCAAAAAAGAAATTGACTTGACTATGAAAATTTTTACTGAAGCTAAAAAAGCTGGTCAATTTAGAGCTTTTTGGAGCGATTTCAATGAAAGCGTTAACTTAATGGCTTCAGGTGAAGTAGTAATTCAATCAATGTGGTCCCCAGCGATTACAGCAGTAAGAACAAAAGGCATACCTTGTGTTTACCAACCACTTAAAGAAGGTTACAGAGCATGGGCTGCTGGTTTTGGACTACCTGCTACAACAAAAGGTAGACAAGCAGACATTTGTTATGAATTTATTAATTGGTATTTGTCTGGCTGGGTAGGTGCATATCTAAACAGACAAGGCTATTATTCAGCTGTTATTCCAACTGCTAAAAAATATATGAAATCATATGAGTGGGATTATTGGATGTTAGGTAAACCTGCCACAGCTGATATTATGAGCCCTGAAGGTAAAAAATTAGCTTCAAAAGGTGAAATTAGAGATGGCGGTTCATATGAAGCTCGAATGGGATCCGTTGAATGCTGGAACGCAACAATGGATGAAAATAAATACATGGTAAGAAAATGGAATGAAATGATTGCTTCATAAAATGTATTTTAATATAGGGTAACTAATGTTACCCTATATTACAAAAATATCGATTTTTCATTATGCCAAACCTTTTTAAAATAAAACCATCTGTTGGTTTACTCTCCCTCCCTTATAGCTTAGTTTTTATTTTCTTTTTTTTTATACCTTTAGTTCTTACATTTATTATTAGCTTCTGGGATTATAATGAATATTCAATAATACCTGATTTAATATTAGAGAATTATAAATATATCTTTGAAAACTGTTTTTCTTTTGAAAATGGAATGTGTGTTACATTCAAAACTTATCTATCTACATTTATGTTTTGTTTGCTAACATGGTTTTTCACACTCATTATTGGATTTTTTGTTGCTTATTTTCTAGCTTTTTATGTTAATTCACTTACATGGCAAATAGCTTTATTTCTTCTTTGCACTATTCCATTCTGGACTTCAAATGTTATAAGAATGATTTCATGGATACCTCTATTAGGTAGAAATGGACTTGTTAATGATTTTTTTCTATCTACCGGGTTAACAAGCGCTCCTCAAGAATGGTTGCTATATTCAGGGTTTTCAGTAGTTTTGGCTTTTGTTCATTTATACACATTATTTATGATAGTCCCTATCTTCAATTCTATGATGAGAATAGATAAATCAATAATTGAAGCTGCTTACGATAGCGGTGCAAACGGATTTCAAATTTTATGGAATATTATTATACCATTATGCAAGCCCGGGATTGTTATTGGATCAATTTTCGTTATCACAGTAGTAATGGGAGACTTTATAACAATAGGAATAATGGGAGGACAACAAATACCATCCATTGGCAAAATTATTTATGTAGAAATGAGTTATCTACAATTGCCTGCGGCTGCGGCTAATGCAGTAATTCTGTTATTATTAACTTTATTAATTATTTGGATAATGACAAAAATGATTGATATTAGAAAAGAACTTTAATTATGTTTAGTAAAAAAAATAATACCTATTATATATGCGTCTTCTTTTTTTCCTTATTTGTTTTATTTCTTTACGGCCCCACGTTTACAATTATCTTACTAAGTTTTCAAGGACCAGATGGAGGTTTAACTTTTCCTCTTAATGGAATATCAACTTATTGGTTTGAAGAACTTTGGAGAGGTGGATCTGTAGTTGATATTGGTTCGGCTTTTAAAAGATCGATAATTTTAGGTATAATAGTTATGATTTTAACTGTAGTTTTGTCTGTCGCAGCAGGATTAGCATTTAGAAAAAAGTTTTGGGGCTCTAATGTCCTTTTTTTTACGACTGTAGCAAGCCTTATAGTTCCGTCAATAGTATTATCTTTAGGTGTCGCTTTACAATTTAGACTAATTGACGACCTGACAAAATGGATTGGAAGTTCACTTGAGATAAGTTGGGTAAATGATTCTTTTCAAACATCATTGGGTATGTATTCAAGTGGACTTGGGGCACAATTAACATGGACCCTTCCTTTTGGCTTATTAATAATGTTTGCCGTCTTTAACCGATTCGATAAATCCTACGAAGAAGCTGCAAGAGATCTAGGGGCAACTCCATGGAAAACTTTCAAGGAAATTGTGTTGCCCCTTATTGCACCAAGTATAATTGGAATCGCTTTATTTGGATTTACGTTATCATATGATGAATTAGCAAGATCATCTCAAGTTATGGGATCTGGTAATACACTTCCGCTTGAATTACGTGGTTTAACAACTACAGTTACTACACCTATTATATATGCTTTAGGCACAGTAACGACTTTTGTGTCATTTACCGTTATTGCTATTTCAGTTGGATTTTATCTGTTTCTCAAAAGGAAAAAAGGAATATGAGTTTGAAAAAAAAGATTTGTATAATAAATCCAAATACCACTACTTCCATGACAGAAGTCATAAACACAACCGCAAAAAAATATGCTGGACTTAATACAGAAATTATATCAACTCAACCTGAAACTGGTCCTGAAAGTATTGAAGGTTATTATGATGAAGCTTTTTGTATTCCCGGATTAATTGAAGAAATCAAAAATAATATAGATGCTGATGGTTATATAATTGCATGTTTTGATGACACAGGTCTAGATGCTGTAAGATCAATTACCGATAAACCCGTCATTGGAATTGGAGAAGCAGCTTATCATGTAGCCAGTCTTGTTTCTGGAAACTTTTCAGTCATAACAACATTATCGAGATCGATAAACCCCTTAAAACATAACCTAAAAAAATATGGACTATTTGAAAAATGCGTAAGTGTGACTGCTATAGAGGTACCTGTATTAGATCTGGAAGAAATTTCAGATGATAATCTTGAAAAACTAAATAAGGGAATAGAAAAAACCATATTAGAAGATAATTCAGAAGCTATTATTCTTGGATGTGCAGGAATGTCTAACTTAGCAAAAGACCTTGAGCTAAGTCATGGTCTGCCAGTAATAGAAGGGGTTTCTTCAGCAGTTATATTAACAGAAGGTTTGATTAATCTTCAAATTAAAACAAGTAAAATCGGTTCTTATGCTTTGCCAAGAGATAAGAATTATACTGGTTATTTGAGTAAATTTAGACCACAAAGATAAAATTATGACAGTTAAAGTCCTAAATCATCCGTTAATAAATGTACTTATGACAAACCTACGTTCTCAAGAGACAAGTAGTTTTGAATTTAGATACACAGCCAAAAAAATATCTTCCTTAATGGCTTTTGAAGTATTTAAAGATCTTAACGTTGATAGAAAAAAGATAAATACTCCACTTGAAAGTTTCTTAGGTGTAAAAATTCAAGACCCTAAACCGTGTGTTATTTCAATTCTTAGAGCGGGTTTGATAATTGCTGAAGGTATCTCCGACATTTTCAAAGACGTATCAATTGGACATATAGGTATGTATAGGGATGAAAAGACGCTTAGCCCCGTAAATTATTTAATAAAACTTCCTTCAAACCTTCAAAATAGACAATGTTTTCTTTGTGATCCAATGCTCGCAACAGGGGGAAGTGCAATATCTTCGCTAGAAACCTTAAAACAAAATAATGCATCTGACATAACATTAGTTTGCTTACTTGCATCTGAAGAAGGTATAAAAAATGTTAAAGAAAAATTCTCAGATGTAACTATAATATGTGCCCAAAAAGACGATCATCTCAATGAAAAAGGGTTTATAGTTCCGGGTCTCGGAGATGCAGGAGACAGAATTTTTGATACATAATATTAATTTACAGCTTCTTCAAATCTCTGTAGGTTCGGAACATTTAATTTTTCAGCAGTTTGCCTAATATTTTCCCAAACCAAAGGAGCCACTGGTAAACCATTTTTCATTCTATCTTCATTTGTCAATATTTCTTTGTCACCAGGTATCATTACTTTTTCATTTTGATTTGCAGGTGGAGATGCCCTTACAAAATCTGCGTAAGATTTAACTTCTTTAGAGAAGTAATCTAAATCAACCATCTTTTGTACAGATATGTACAATGACAACATGCCATTCCCAAATTTCCTTTTTTCTTTATCTTCAATACCTGCAGATACACCTGAGCCAGTTAGGGCTCCACCTAACATTTCCATCATAAAATTAATTCCAGATCCCTTGTGTAATCCAAAAGCTGTGATCGCACCCGTTCCGTTCTCAGAGTTTGGGATCTCATCATCACTTATTTTGCCATACATAACTTCAGTATCAGTAGTTAAATTTCCAGAACTATCAATTAATGCGCCAAAGGGTAATTTTTTTCCTCCCTTTTGAGCTACCATTACTTTTCCTTCCGCAACTGTCGAAGTTGCCATATCTAAGATGATGTGAGGAGATCCTTTAGATGGTATTCCGATTGATAACGGAGATGTGCTTCCTCTTCGGTCGCTTCCTCCAAAGGGTGCCACAAGCAAGCTGCCCCTTACATTTACAAAATGAAAAGAAATTAATCCTGCATCAGCTGCTCTTTCAGACCAGTCTCCAATCCTACCAAGATGACCAGAATTTTTCAAACCTATAACAGACATACCATGTTTTGCAGCTCTTGTAATTCCTTCGTCAACTGCGTATTCACCAGCTACTTGTCCAAAGCCTTGTTTTGCGTCCAGTAAAGCCATTGCTCCAGCATCCACTACTATTTCAGGTTTAACATTTGGAAAAACCCAGTTCCAGTCCATCCATTGTACATATCTTGGAACTCTAACAATTCCATGACTGTCATGACCTTTTAAATTTGAACCACATAGTCTTTCCGCAATTGTCTTAGCTTCATAGTCACTACATGACTTGGCTTGAAATATTTCAGTAATAAGTTGAATTGCGTCTTTAACTTTAATACGAATTTCAGAATTAATATTTTCCCCCGGCACTTTACTCCCCCCGTAAGTATTTATTCATATACTGAGATTTAGATATAATTTATTTAATATATTAAGTAAAATAAAATACATACCAATATTTTCTATAAATATATTTTTTTAGATGGATGTTTTATGAGTAAAATTCAAATTATTTTAACAACAATTTTTATTGGTATTTTAGGTGGCATTACTTTCAATTTATTACTTTTCCCTTTGCCTTGGGTATTGGGACCTGCTTTTTCAATAGCAATTTTTACACTTTTTGGAAACGACGTACATGTTCCACAAAAACTAAGAGATCCATTTGTAGGCATTATAGGTATTTGGTTAGGTCAGTCATTTTCATCTTCAATTTTTCATGAATTGAATGATTGGTTAATTTCTATTATGTTCTTATTACTATATGTACCAATTGCATTTATTATTACTTACGTGTTCCTTTACAAAATTTTAAAAGTACCAAGAGTAGAGGCCTTTTTTATTTCTTCTCCAGGTGGTCTATTAGAAATGGCTTTAGGAGCTGAAGAATGTGGTGCAAACTCAAAGAAGGTAGGACTAATACATATCATAAGAATTTTTATAACTGTATTTACCATCCCCACTTTAATATTGTTGGTATTTCCGGAATCATTTGAAAGACAACCAATGTGGCCATCTTTTCATGGAAGTATAGTAGATTGTTTTATAATTCTCATATTAATCCCTAGTGGTATATTCTTTGGGACAATTATAAAACTTCCGGGTAAAAGACTTTTTGGACCATTAATCCTAAGTGCGGTTCTTCATGTGACTGAAATTATTGACTTAGACGCTCCTATTATAATTTTCATTTTAGCACAACTCATAGTTGGCAGCTTTTTTGGAAGTAACATGCATGGACTAAATTGGAAAATCGCGAGAGACTATGTTGGCATTGCAATCGGGATAGTCATGTCCCTTACAGTATGTATGATACCGTTTATAGTTTTTTTATTTTTTTTAATAGGTGCTAAACCAGAAGCAATAATATTAGCTTTTGCTCCTGGCGGAATTCAAGAAATGGGTTTAGTAGCATCATCACTAGATATTAAACCAGCATTTGTTGTCACTCATCATTTTTTTAGATTGTTAATTGTGCTCATAATCTTATCTATAGCCCAAAAATATATTTATCCTAAACTGAAATTATTAATAAAGAATTCAAATTGAAATTTATTTCTTTCAAAATTTAAAGTAATGTAGAAATTTAGTTGGGTTCATGGAGATAAAATTGATTAAAGGACTAATTGCACCAATCTTAACACCTTTTGATAATAAACTTAAAGTTAATCAAATAATGTATAATGATCTAGCACAAAATCTAATGGAAAATGGATGTTCTGGTCTTGCCCCTTTTGGAACGACTGGAGAAGCATTATCAGTTGGAAATAAAGAAAGGATGGAAGCAATTGAAGGTTTAGTTAAATCTGGTATTAACCCCAAAACATTAATTCCTGGGACTGGTTTATGTAATTTACCTGATACAATTGAAATCACCAAACATGCTATTGACTTAGGCTGCCTTGGTGCAATGACTTTGCCACCATTTTACTTCAAGGGTATGAGCGATGATGGACTGTATGAATATTTTGAAAAATTAATTGATGGTGTGAATGATCAAAGACTTAAAATATATTTGTATCATATACCTCAGGTAAGTGGCGTAGGTTTATCAATCGATCTGGTTCAAAAGCTAAAATCTTCATACCCTGAATTTATAATAGGTATAAAAGATAGTTCAGGTGTTTGGGAGAATACAGAAGCACTTCTGAAAATAAATGGGCTTGTAGTTTATCCAGGAGCAGAACTTCCCGTTATTGAGGCAATCAAACTAGGTGCACCAGGGTGTATATCAGCAACTGCCAACTTGAATAGTAAAGATATATCTAAGGTTATAGATCTTTGTCATGCTGGAGAATGGGAAGAAGCAGAAGAACTCCAAAAGAAAGTTAAGTCAGTTAGACTGTTATTTCAGGATTATGCTCCAATACCAGCACAAAAATCTTTGTTGGCATTACAAACTAAAAATACTATGTGGAATAATTTAAGACCACCATTCATACCTATATCCGAACATAAGACAAACGAATTGGTCAATAAATTAAAAAGTGATTATGGGTTCATTTTTTAAAAAATATAAGAGTTGATATGAAAATTGACGATTTATCTTTACCCCTTAGAGGAAAATGTCATTGTGGTTCAGTTAGATTTGAAGTGAGCACAAACATAAAAAATTTACGTAGGTGCAACTGTTCTATTTGTTCTAGAAAAGGCTTTGTTATGGGAACAGCTTTAATAGACGAATTAACTATCACTGAAGGTAGAGAATTTTTAACCTCTTATAAGTGGAATACCAAAGTAGCTGAGCATTATTTTTGTAAGATATGTGGTATAAATACCCATCACAAAAGACGATCTGATCCTAATCAGTATGGATATAATATTGGTTGTATTGAAGGCTTTGAAATGTCTTGGATAAATAATGCACCTTTTGTTGATAATAAAGGCATGAGCTTGATTAATTCAAAAAATAAGTCTTATTAAAAGGATTTAAAATAATCTTTTTATGATTTTATGTAAAATCCCTGCAAAAATAATCACAAGAAACACTCTGAACATATGGTGAGGGCTTATGAAAGACATATCTGCACCAACAGACAATGCTAAAATATTCATCTCAGATTGACCACCTGGAGAAAAAGCTAACAAAATTGATAGAGGGTCATAACCAATATTACTTAAAAAATAATAAATTATGATTAAAGGTATTATTGCAATTAAAGTAGTTACTAACCCAGCTAATATTGGACCAGACATTTCTTTGAGGGTAATGTTTTTAAACAAACATCCAAGTGCTGAACCAAGCAAAATTTGAACAGAAATTACTATAATATACATTGGCATTGCATCTACAATCTGAAAAATATGGGTAACTGCTGATAAAATCATTGGACCTATGATTGTTGGTCCAGGTATTTTTAGTTTGACTGCTAAAAACCATCCGATTAGCGAAACTAGAATAACAATTGGGGTTTGTTTCCAATTATAAAATAAATCTGGTTCAGGTAAATCTTCAACACCTAAATTCGGAACAAATAATATTACCAAAGAAGCTAAAAACACAACGACAACTATTCTTGTTGCATGAATTAAAACAAGCGTCCTTGAATCAGCTCCAATTTCTTGACCTAAAATAACCATTTCGTTTAATCCACCCGGAATTGAACCATAAATTGACGTTGATCGATCCATTTTCATAATTTTTGATAAATATAAAAAAGTTGTGAGACCCATAATTAAAACAAAACCAGGTATAAATAACAACGACACTCCAATTTCACTAAATCTGTTTAAAATCTCTGGCCCAAAATTAGCCCCAATAGTACAGCCCAAGAGTGCCCTACAAATAGGTCTAGGCTTTTTACCAATTTTGACCGGTTTACCAATTGCTGCAAAAAAGCCACAGCCTATCAATGGTCCTAACATCCAAGGTAGGGGCAAACCTAAATAATAGGCAATCAAACTACTAATTACAGCTAACAATAAACTGAAAATATACGCCCACTTTTGAGGCCACCAGTCAAATAAGTTTTTAAAGTATAAGTTAATAGATTTAAACATCATCTATATTTTCTGGAATATAAACATTACCATCCATTATTTTTCTTGAGGTACGATACACACCACAAGATTTGATAAAATTTTTATCAAAACTATTTGCTGTAGTTGAAGTTTCAACTAAACACTCTATCAGACCTAAGGGATGTTCTATCGTTATTTTATCGTTACCAGTTGCTTCAATATTTGTAATTTTAGATGCAACCGTATTGGGAATTAAACATGCTGATGCAATACAATTAGAACCAGTTGCAGCGTGAGACTCATGGCAGGTTTTTGGAGTAAAATACCTTGAAGTAATAGTTCCACCATTTAGTTGTTTTGATAAAAGAGCAAACTTAGGAATAACTTTCCCACTTACGTCTCCCATACCCATTTTTAAGGCAGCACTAAGTCGAATTTCTTCTATTTTTTTTAATAAAGTTTTGTTTTCATTTAAATCATTACTAGTTTCATTTCCAACAATCCTAAAATCTTTTGCATTTGCCATAACCATTGGCATTGAAACATCTAAACATGTAACCTCGATACCATTTATAATTGTGGTTGGATGATCCGTTGGTAAAAGTTTACCCGTAACACCCCCGACTAGGTTTTTGAACTTTAATAATATTGGTGATCCTTCACCAGGAACTCCTGCAATTTTATAATCACCAGAATATTTGACCTTCTTATTGGGAGTTTGAATAGTTGCTTCTATAATTGAACCAGTATTGACTGATCTAATAACTATATTAGTTTTAATATCTTTTGCATCTATCATACCCTTTTCAATAGCAAAGGGGCCAACGGCCGAGAGCATATTACCACAAGTTGGGCCATAATCTACTCTAGCCTCATCAACTAAAACTTGAGCAAAAAAATAATCTATATCAATATTTTCAACCTCACTTTTTGAAATTATACAAACTTTACTTGTTACTGAAGTAGCTCCGCCCATCCCATCTATCTGACGTATATCAGGTGAACCCATTGCAGCTAGTAAATATTTACTTAATTTTTTTTCTTCCGAAGGCAAATCTCTTTTGTCGAAAAGTAATCCTTTGGATGTTCCCCCTCGCATAAAAACTGTAGGTATAGATATTTGATCAGTCATGACTTATTAAATTAAATGATTTAAAATATAAATTAGATTTTCGGTTATTTTTTCTGTTGAGGCCGTTCCACCAAGATCTTTAGTTAAATTATTTTTGTTTTCGAATAGATTTGTAACAGATTTATCAATTAAACTCGATGCCAAAATCAGATCCTTTATCTTTCTTCTTTTTCCAAGCCAATTGAGTAACATACTTGTAGATAAAATTAGAGAAATTGGGTTTGCCGTATTTTGACCCGCAATATCTGGAGCAGAACCGTGTTGCGCTTGAGCCATTGCATAATTCTCACCGGCATTTAGCGATCCTGCCAAACCTAAGGAACCTGAAAATTCAGTTGCTAAATCAGATAAAATATCACCAAACATATTGGTAGTTACAATAATATCAAATTGGCTTGGATCTCTTATAATATGCGCAGCACAAGCATCTACAAGCATTTCTTTATAAATAATATCTTTGTGTTTTTTAGACACTTGCCTGCATGCATCTAGAAAGATGCCATCCGTTAATTTCATTACGTTTGCTTTATGAATTGCGTGAACAACTGGTTTTTTAATTTGATTATTCTTTAATCTAGCTATTTCAAAAGCGGTTTCTGCTATTCTAATCGACGCAGCCTTAGTTATTTTCCTAAAAGCTAATCCTATTCCAGGAGACGGACTAAATTCACCACTCCCTTCAAACATATTTCGATCAGCATAAAAACCTTCAGTGTTTTCTCTTAAAATAATTAAATCCATATCTTTAGAAAGAGACTTAACATTTTTATAATTTTTCGCAGGTCTAATATTTGCATACAAATCTAATTCTATTCGAAGTGTTCCAGATGGGTTAATGCCGCCTTGCATCTTGGATGGATAAGCATTGTGGTCAACAGGTCCCAAAATAATTGCATCAGCTTTTTTTGCTTTTGTTAGTGCGTCGTCTGTAAAAGTCGTCCCTTTTTGTTCTAGTGATTTAAAACCTATAGGCTCTTTAGATATATCTATTTTTAATTTTAATTTCTCATTCAAAAGCTCAACGATATTCAGTGTCGATTTCATTATCTCAGGGCCAATACCATCACCGTCAAAAGCTATAATATTAATCGACATAAAATGACTCTCTTACTCACCTTTGAACGTGACTGTTTTTTTATTTACGAACGCATCAATCCCATTAATGCCATCTTTTGTTTTTGCAGATTCAGCAATCATTCTTGACTCATACTCCATTTGTCCTTCAAGAGAATCTAAAAAACTGTTGTGGACTAAATTTTTTAATTTACCGAATGCCAGAGATGGGCCCACAGCTAGTTTTTTTGCTAAATTATGTGCCTCATCTTTTAGATCTTTAAAGTCAACGACTTTATTTATCAACCCCCAATCAAGTGCATCTTTTGCACTTAAAACTCTATTTGTTAATACAAGCTCCATATATCTTCTTGTACCAATGATTCTTGGCAAAAAGTATGTTGAGGATCCGTCTGGTGTTAATCCTATTTTTGAATAAGCTGAAACAAATGTTGCATTTGTTGATGCAATTGCAATATCTGCAAATCCAACAAAAGAAAAGCCAGCGCCAGCAGCCACACCATTTACCGCGACAACAAGAGGAGCATTCATTCTTGAAAGTCTTGAAATAGCTCCATGAAGGATTGTTGTAACTTCCTTTAGATGACTAGCGGTCTTATGGCCATATTTATGAAAAGAATTTACGTCACCACCTGCACAAAAAGCATCTTCTCCAGCTCCACTCATCAAAACAGATCTAATATTTGGATTATCGTCGCATTCTAATGAGACTTGAAACAAGTCCTCAGCCATGGCTTGATTTAGGGAATTATATTGTTTTGGTCTATTTAATTCAATAAATGCTATTTCATTTTCAATTTTAAAATTTATTGTCTTTAGATCCATTATAATTTCTCTCCAGATTATTTTTTTATTGTTTTTAGAACTTCTTCTGTATGTTCACCTAGTAAAGGTGGGGGTCTATAAAGTTGTGATGGTGTTTCAGATAATTTAACTGGGAAACCTGTCATTTTTATTTGTCTATCTTCGGGGCCGTTTGAGCTGATAACCATATCAGTGTCTTTTATTAATTGACTATTTAGAGCCTCTGGTAGTGAAACAATTTTAGCTGCAGGACAACCTGCGTCATTTAGTTTTTTTATCCAGTAATCTGACGATTTCAAGACCATTTTTTCATTTACAATTTTATTTAGACTGTCTCTATTTTTCATTCTATTTGCATTATTTTTATATAAGTCATCTTCTAACAAATTTGTTAAATCCGTACTTTCAAGGAATATATCACAAAACTTGTCACTTGCTGGAGCTACAGCTACCTCACCATCAGATGTTTGAAAGATCCCATAAGGTGCTAAAATAGGATGATTATTACCAGATTTTTTTGGGGCTTTACCAGTAACAAAGCTCTCAGATGATAAATACGCCATCATTGATATTAAACCTGATGTAAGACAAGACTCAACTTGTTGCCCTTTTCCTGTTTGAACTCTTGAATATAAAGCGCTCACAATTCCGAAAGAACAATATAGACCAGCCACTAAGTCTGATATAGGCATAGCTGCTCGCATTGGACCACTTTCTTCAGTACCATTTAATGACATAAATCCGCTTAATGCCTGAGCTATGAAGTCAAATGCTGGTCTGTCACTCATTTCTCCTTTACTTCCAAAACCATTTACAGAAGCACTAATAAGCTTTGGATTAATTGATTTTAAAGTTTTATAATCAAAACCCATTTTATTAAAAACTCCAGCCTTAAAATTTTCTACTACAACGTCTGCATCACTAAGCAAAGATTTTAATAACTCTTTATCGCTTTGTTTATATAAATCTAAAATTATGGATTTTTTATTTCTATTGAACTGAGCAAAGTAAGAACTATAGCCGTCAACCATGTCACCCTGATTTCTTACATTGTCACCTTTAGGTGGTTCTATCTTAATTACTTCTGCTCCCATATCAGCTAAAAGCATTGTGCAAAAAGGACCGGAAAGCACTCTTGTCAGATCGATAACTTTTACACCAGAAAGTGCACCATTAAAATTTTCTGAAGTCATTTATGCTCCAACAGCAGTAGGTACTTCGTCCATAGAGTAAGACAATAATCTGTGGCCTGCTCTCATAACCTGACCAGGTAATTTATGACCAACTAATTTTTCTACTTTTTTAGCAATTGAAATCATCTGATCTAAATCTATTCCAGTTTCTATTCCCATTTCATTAAGTAAATAAATAAGATCTTCAGAGCAAATGTTACCCGTTGCATTAGGAGCAAAAGGACATCCTCCCATCCCACCAAAGCAACTTTCGTAGTCAGTTATTCCCTCATTCAACCCTGTCATCACGTTAGCAAGTCCAACACCTCGAGTGTTATGAAAGTGAAGGGTAATTTCTAGATCTGGAACTTTATCCCTTATTGCGTGGATAGCGTCTATCACAACTGGAGGTGTTGCCATTCCAGTTGTGTCTCCTAAGGTAACACCTTTAAAACCCATTAATTTATATTCATTAGAAACTTCTGCTAATTTTTTAGCTGGAACGTTACCTTCAAATGGGCAGCCGAAAGCTGTGGCTATATCGCCTTGAACTGGTATATTATTTTTTCCTGCAATATCTGCAATTTCTTTAAATCCGGTTAATGATTCTTTTATACTTCTATTTACGTTCTTTTTATTATGGCTTTCAGAAGCAGAAAGAAAAACAACAATTTCATCAAGTTTTGCATCAACAGCCCTCAATGCTCCTTTTGAATTAGGCACTAATGCTGCTAAAGTGGTTTTGGGGTTTCTTTTTACATTTTCTAGAATTATTGCGGCGTCAGCTAATTGTGGAATTGCTTTTGGGGATACAAAAGATGAAACTTCAATTCTTTGAAAACCTGCATCTGTAAGATTATTAATTACATCGATCTTATCCTCTGTTTTTAATATAGTCCTTTCAGATTGAAAGCCATCTCTAGGTCCAACTTCTGTAATTTTAACTTGTTCAACTTTCATGTAAAACCTCATTTGGTTAAGTTTGAATTAGTAGAGAATAAGATTTATTAAAAAAAATACAACAATCACTTGACCTTTTTTATGATTCGTAATGATATTCAATATTAACACACTAATTTGGAGGATTTTATGAAACGTATTTCAGGAGCAATTTTAATTGCCTCATCGCTTTTAGTTACGTCATCAATAGCTAATGCAGACCAATTTCTTAGAATGGTATCAGGACCATCTGGAGGATCTTGGTATCCACTTGGCGCCAAAGTAATGCAAGTAATGGAAACCAGCATAAAAGGTGTTTCAACTTCTAATACTTCTGGTGGTGGTATTTCCAATGTTATGTCAGTTGATGGTGGTGATGCTGAAATTGGATGGACCTATGCGCATACTGTTGCTAATGGATATTCAGGAAAAGGGAAATTCAAAAAAGCACATAAAAACGTCAGATATTTTGCCACACTCTATCCTGCAGCATTTCAGGTTGCAGTTAGAGCTGATTCAAAGATTAAAGGTTTTGAAGATATGAAATCAGCAAATATCAGTCCTGGCAAACCAAAATGGACTGGAACAGCATTTTGTGAGTCTATTATAAAAGATTATGGCTATGATTTTAGTACTATAAAAAAGAATGGTGGTGTAGTTCATATGGTTAGTTATAAAGAATCAGTCGCATTGATGAAAGATGGACAAGCTGATGTTTTTATGGCTGCCACTTCAGTACCCCAAGCTAGTTTTATTGAGTTAGAAAATAGTCCAGGTATAAGATTTATTGGCTTGCCTAAAGATAGAATAGACAGAATTGTTAAAAATAATCCTGGATATATCTATGGAAAAATTCCAGCAAGCGCATACAAATCTCTTGATAAAGACATACCTACATTAGGAATTGTTACTTCGATGATAGTTCATAAAGATTTATCTGACGATTTAGTCTACAAAATGACAAAAGTTTTCTGGGATAATCATGCTGAATTTGTAAAAGTTAAAGGTGTTTGGAAAAAAGTGTTAATGAAAGATGCTGTTAACGGTGCTGCTGTACCTATTCATCCAGGTGCTGCAAAGTACTACAAAGAACAAGGCGTAATGTAATTTCAAATTTTGAAAGGCACATACTTGTGCCTTTCTTTAATTTTCATCTTTTAAAAATATGTCACAAACTTCAAAAAAGCTAGTTTACAATGAAGTTAAAGAAACAAGTTTCTTTGATGAGTTGTTGGAATGGAATAAAGACAAATCAGTATACTATTGGATTTTAGTTATTTGTTCTTGGCTTTCAGTTGGTTTGGCTTTTTATCATCTGTTCGTTGCAGTTTACGGAACACCAGAAGGTCGATCATTTAGATCCATCCACCTATCAGCAATGATGGTGTTAGCAGTGTTTATATACCCACTTTTTAGAAACAATGTAAAGGATCCAATAGTTTTAGAAAAAGATCGAAAGGGAAATTTTTATAGAATTTTTGGCTTCTCGTATGACCTTGTGATTATCCTATCAATAATATTTGTTCAATTATGGACAACTTGGGATGTTGAAAATTTCATGATGAGATATGGTGATAAATATATTGGTGATATAATAGTCGGATCCATTCTTATTTTTATAGTTTTAGACGCAACCAGACGTGCAGTTGGTTGGGCAATGGTCTTTGTTGCAGGTTTTTTTATGCTACACGCATTATACGCTCATAAATTTTTTGGTTTTTTTTATGGACCACCAACAAGGTTAGCTAAATATATAGACACCTTATTTATGACTTCAGACGGAATATATGGCATACCACTTTACGTAGCCTCTACATATATAGTTTTGTTCATAATATTTGGTGGAATTTTAATTAGATCTGGGGTTGGAAGGTTTTTTGTTGACTTAGCGGTCGCTTTGACTGGGCATAGAACTGGTGGACCTGCGAAAGCAGCAGTTGTGGCTTCTGGAATGACTGGGACTGTATATGGTTCTGCTGTTGCAAATGTTGTAACTACTGGTTCTTTTACAATACCTCTTATGAAAAATTATGGATATAGAGCAAAATTTGCTGCAGCAGTTGAGGCTTGCGCGTCTTCTGGAGGGCAGATAACACCTCCGATAATGGGAGCCGCAGCTTTTATAATGGCAGAATTTTTAGAAGCTCCGTATTCGTACGTAATTCTTGCAGCTATAATTCCCGCTTTTTTATATTTCACAACAATTTACTTCATGGTCCACATAGAAGCTGAAAAGCACGGAATAGAAAAAATTGATAAATCTATGCTGCCTAATGTCATTGAGGTATTAAAAGGTGGAGGACATATGTTGCTTTCACTTGTTGTGCTAATAGGCCTATTGATTTATGGGAAGACTGCAATGACTGCTGGATTTTGGAGTATTGTCTCAGTCATAATCTTAAGTTTTATTAAAAAAAGTACAAGAATGTCAGTTGTAGATATTCTTGGAGCATTTGAAAGTGGTATTAAATCAACAGTACCTGTTACTATTGCCTGTGCTTGCGCTGGAATAATTATTGGCTCCGTATTTGTTTCAGGTCTTGGCCTAAAATTTACACAATCAGTTATAGATTTATCTGGTGGCGTACTATTTATTTTGCTTTGTCTTACTGCCATTTCAGCAATTATTCTAGGAATGGGCATGACAACAACTGCAGTTTACATAACTGTAGCAGCACTGATTGTTCCATCCTTAATTGAAGCTGGGATAATTCCTATCGCAGCACATATGTTTGCTTTTTATTTTGGAGTTGTATCGACTATAACGCCTCCTGTAGCCTTAGCCTCATTCGCGGGGGCGGCAATTGCTAAATCACCGCCAATGGCAACTGCAGTTGAGTCTAGTAAAGTAGGTATTGCTAAATATATCGTACCTTTTGCTTTCGTTTATAATCCTTCTCTATTAATGGAAGGACCAATAATTTGGAGTTTGTATAGTCTTATTGCTGTTCTACTAGCTTACTGGTTAATGACGCTTGGTCTTGAAGGATGGTTTAATGGTAAATTAAACTCTCTCAAGAGAACTTTAGTTTTATTGGGTTCAGTAACTTTATTAATACCACCATTAGAAATAATTTACGGTTTAAACGGTTTTTACTATAATTTAGTTGGAGTTTTAGTTTTATTAATTATTTATTTTTTACAAGATAAATTAACCTTTAAATCAAAGGTAACAATATGAATAAAATATTTATGGGGAAACCAATCCATTGGCTTATGATTGTTATTACAACTGCAATTATATTTTCTTGTGGTTTAAATAAAATGCATGTCAGTAACTTTAATTTGTTCATTTCTATTATTTTTATTTCAATAGCAATACTAATTTTTTTAATATTAAAGACTTCTAAACAAAAAAATTGAATACTATAAATATATCGTTATGGTCATATTAATTTTAAAAGTTAATATTTTATAGGTATGTTATGGCAATAAAAAAAGAGCCAGAAATTCTTTTAAAAGCATCTAATATAAATAAATCTTTTGGTAATTTCGTTGCTAACAAAGATATCAACATATCTATAGCTAAGGGAGAAATTCACGCTCTCTTGGGTGAAAATGGTGCTGGTAAATCAACACTTGTAAAAATTTTTTACGGTGTTTTAAAACCAGATACAGGGACCATAGCAATTAACGATAATGAAGTTTCTATATCCTCCCCTAATTCTGCAAGAAAAAATGGAATTGGAATGGTATTTCAACATTTTTCCTTATTTCCTGCACTTACAGTTGCTGAAAATATTTTAATAGCGCTAGACACAAAAATTAAATTTAAAGATTTAATTTCAGAAATTTCAAGACTTTCTAAAGAATGGGAACTATTTGTTGATCCTTTAAAAAGGGTCAGTGAGCTCTCAGTCGGAGAACAACAAAGAGTTGAAATAATAAGATGTTTGATGCAAAACCCAAAATTATTAATTATGGATGAACCGACATCTGTTTTAACACCACAAGAAATTTCAAATCTGTTTAAAATTTTGAAACGTTTAGCTTCTTCAGGTTGTTCTATTTTGTATATAAGTCATAAGTTGGAAGAAATTATAGAATTAGCAGATCAAGTGACTATCTTAAAATCTGGTGTATCAATAGCTACAATTGATGCAAAAAAAACAAATACGAAATTTCTTGCAGAAACCATGGTTGGAAAAGAAATTACTGATTTAAAAAAAACAAAATCTATTAGTGATAATAGAGACACTGCTTTGGAATTAAAAGGTTTGAACAAAAATAAAGAAACAGATTTTGGAATTTCTTTAAAAAATATAAATCTAAAAGTGAACTATGGTGAAATAGTAGGTGTTGCAGGTATTGCGGGTAATGGTCAAGTCGAGTTAATGGAAATATTAAGCGGTGAAACACTATGTGAAAAAGATGATCAAATTTTGCTGGAAAATAAACCTGTAGGTTTTAAAAATATTACTGAAAGAAGGCAATTAGGCATAGAAACTATACCTGAAGAACGAACACTTCATGCGACGGTTCCAAACTTAACAATTGCCGAAAATACTTTTCTCACATATTTTTTTAAATACCCTAAAGCTAACGATATAATATCAAATTTATTTAATAATCCTCATAATAGTAAGATTGAGAGTGAGAAAATAATAAAAGATAATGATGTACGATGTCCCGAGACAAATCCTCTAGCAAATCAATTGTCAGGAGGTAATTTACAGAAGTTTATCTTAGGACGTTCATTAGCCAATAATCCTAAAGTTGCTATTTTTTCACAACCTACTTGGGGTGTCGACATAGGTGCTGCGACTTCAATAAGACAAAAATTATTGAATTTATCCAATAGTGGAAAAGCTGTAATTCTTATAAGCCAAGATTTAGAAGAAATTTTTGAATTGTCCGATAAAATTTGTGTAATAAATAATGGAGCGTTAAGTAAGATTTTGCCAGTAGCTCAAATTACTGCTGAAGATGTTGGATTGTTGATGGGTGGAAAATTAAAAACATCTGATAAATTGGAAACAACATAATGATCACTTTTACACCAAGAGATAAAGTTTCCAAAAACTGGACAATTATTGCTCCAATTTTATCAATTTTTTTAACAATTTTTTTTGGTTTATTAATTTTTACTTTTCTTGGGTACAATCCTTTAGAAACTTTATATCAAATATTTCTGTCCCCTTTTTCAAGAATTGACAGGATAAGTGATATTTTTGTTAAAGCATGTCCCTTGATTATTGTAGGAATTGGTTTGATGTTGTGCTTCAGAGCTAATGTATGGAATATTGGTGCTGAAGGTCAATTTATTATGGGAACATTACTTGCAGGTTCTTTTGCATTGTTATTCCCAAACGTAGAAACAAAATTCTTTATATTTATTATGATAATTATTGGTTTTATTGGAGGTGCTCTATGGGCATTTATACCTGCAATTTTAAAAACGAAATTAAACGTAAACGAAATATTAGTTAGTCTAATGCTTGTTTATGTAGCAATGTTGTTTATAGATTTTATGGTTCGAGGTCCATTGCGTGACCCTATGAGTTTTGGGTTCCCATTATCAAAACCATACTCTCAAGGAGCTTTGATTAATAAAATACCTTTTCCTGGTATAGGCTATTTGGGACAACTACATTATGGCATTTTATTTATAATATTATTAATTCCAATTTCATGGCTTTTTGTAAATAAAACATTAAGTGGTTTCAAAATAAATGTGTTGGGAGCTGCTCCCAAAGCAGCACAATTTGCTGGTTTTAAGCAAAACACAATTACAATTACTGTTTTATTAATATCCGGTGGCTTAGCAGGTGTTGCAGGAGTAATTGAAGTTTCTGCAAATATAGGACAGTTACAACCTGAAGTTTCTTTTGGTTATGGATTTACAGCTATAATTGTAGCTTTTTTGGGAAGATTAAGTCCAATTGGGATCTTGTTTGCTGGAATAATGATAGCAACTGTTAAATTAGGTGCGGATAATGCTCAAATATCTATGGGTATACCCAAAGTTGTAACTGGTTTATTTGAAGGAATACTTCTCTTCTTTTTATTAACTGGTGAAACTATTCAAAAATATAAAATCAAATGGGTTGGGGTTTAATTGTAATGGAAGCGTTGATCTTGACTATTATTGCCACATCAATTCCATTGTTGCTCGCTGCGACAGGTGAACTGATAACTGAAAAAAGTGGTGTTTTAAATCTTGGTGTTGAGGGAATGATGTTGAGTGGTGCTGTAGGTGCATTTGCGGCCGTTCTATGGCTTGGAAATCCATACTATGGAATTATTGCTGGAGCATTTTGTGGAGCATTAATGGCGTCTATATTTTCTATATTTATAATTAACTTCATGACGAACCAAGTAGCAACGGGCTTAGGCTTAACTATATTTGCTACAGGTCTTACAGGTTTAGCTGGAGCACCTTTGATTGGTAAAACTATACCCTCTTTACCCAAGATAGAAATATTTTTATTGTCAGATATACCATATATTGGAGAAATTTTGTTCAAACAAGATTTTATTGCATACTTATCTATAGCCATCATTATTTTCATTACTTATTTCTTAAAATATTCAAAACCAGGTATTGTTTTAAGAGCAGTTGGGGATAACCATCAAAGCGCACATTCAGTAGGTTATCCTGTAAAAAAAATTAGATGGTATGCCACCTGTTTTGGTGGTTTGTGTGCAGGAGTTGGGGGAGCTTATATTCCATTAGCTTTAACTCCTCATTGGGCAGAAGAAATGACGGGTGGTAGAGGTTGGATTGCACTTGCCCTAGTTGTATTTGCATCTTGGATTCCATGGAGAATTATAATCGGTGCTCTAATTTTTGGCGGTATCACTATTGCTCAGTTAGTTGGACAGTCAAGAGGATGGCCTATTCCTTCCCAATTACTTTCTATGATGCCATATCTAGCAACCATTTTTGCTTTAACAATAATTTCTGGTAGATTATCAAAAAATAATAGTGTTGTACCATCTTCGCTTGGGAAACCTTTTTTTGATAATCAATAAATGCAGTAAATATTTGCATTTAAAAAATATTATTGAAAATTATTCTTTTTTTATTGTCATTTTAAAGATTCGCTCTAAAGTTTTAAAATTAAATTAGGAGTTTGATATGATAAAATTTTGCATGCGTTTTTTTTCACTGATGGCTTTAAGTTCATCAGTTTTGTTTTTTTTAATTACTAATACATTTGCTGGAAATCCAACTAAAGTTGGATTCGTATATTTACACACTAAAGAAGACTTTGGATGGACAATGGCCCATGAAATGGGAAGACAAATGGTCGAAAAACATTTTGGTAAAGATGTTAAGGTAACTGAGGTTAATAATGTACCTGAGGGCCCCGACTCTACAAGAGTAATACGAGAACTAGCAAAGCAGGGTAATGAGATTATTTTCACTACTTCGTTTGGTTACATGGAACCAACCCATAAAGTTGCTAAAGAATTTCCAAATGTTAAATTTGAACATATTACAGGTTACAAGAGATCTAAGAATGTTGCTACTGGCAATATTAGATTTTATGAAGGAAGATACATTCAAGGTGTAGTTGCTGGATTAATGACTAAAACTAATAAAATTGGTTATATTGCTTCTTTTCCAATTTCAGAAGTCGTAATGGGAATTAACGCTTTTGCGCTAGGCCTAAGATCGGTAAATAAAGATGCTTCAATATCTGTGATTTGGGTAAATACTTGGAAAGATTCAGTAAAAGAAGCGGATGCAGCTAAAGTGCATATAGCTGAAGGTTCTGATGTTCTTACACAACATACAGATACCCCTGCGATGTTACAAATTGCTGAAAAAAGTGGAGTTTTAGGTTTTGGGCAAGCTACTGATATGGTGGCATTTGCACCTAACGCACAATTATTTTCTTCAATAAATAACTGGGGACCTTATTATATTAAGAAAATTGAACAATTAAGAAGTGGAAAGTGGAATACTGGTGATGGTCCCAAACATTGGGCTGGTAATGAATGGGGAGGTTTAAAATCAGGAATGTTAACTATTTCAAAATTTCAGAATATGCCTAATGATGTAGCCCAAAAAGCTCAAAAAGTGCATGATGAGATTAAAAGTGGAAAGTTTAAAATTTTTGCTGGTCCTTTAATCGATAACAAAGGTAAAGAGATTATTCCTGCAGGTAAAAGTCTTGATGATGGTGCGTTATGGGGAATGAACTATTACCTCATGGGTGTTAATGGGAATGTTCCAGGATAGTATAAAAATTTAAAATAAGGTAGCTAAGTAAGAATTTATAGCTACCTTATATTTTATCATGTTTTTTAAAAATAAAAAACTTGTTACTTCAAAATATTTTTCTCTTTTGTTTATTTTTTTATTATCTACTTCTTTAAGTTATTCAGACGTTAAAGTTATTGACATTAAGAATACAGTTCATGTTCTGGATATCTATGCTAAAAAGTATACTCTTAAAAAATCTTCAGAAATTAAGAGTGGAGACTATTTACGTACAAGGAAAAATCCCGCAATCTTAGTCATAACAAACAAAACAAAAGTTTGTTTGTCTAAAAACACTTCATTAAAAATAGAGAATGTTCAATTAGTAGCAGATCAATATGAAATAAATTTAAGCCTTAAAAAAGGGAATATTCTTTTATCAGTTCCTAATAATTCTAAAAATAAATATAATGTCATTTTCTCTGATTATAAAATAAATAACTTTAAAGACGAAATTATAATATCAAAACAAAATAAATTAGAAATCCTTAACTTTAATAATAAATTAAAACTTGTGTTTAAAGACAAGAAGAACTTAAACATTCAACCTTATTCTTATACAAAAATATCCAAAAAAGAAAATCTTTTAGAAATTGATGATGCAACTGATACCAGTCAATACACAAATAAATTTTTACAAGGATGCGTAAACAAAATCCAAAACTTAAAAGCAAAAAAAAGAGATTGGGATATTCAATATGGTTGTGTTACTCAAAGTGGACGATTGGTATGTGGTAATAGATATAAATAAATATCACAAATTTAAATAAATTATTCTTAACGCAATAAACCCTAAAAGAATTAAAGTTACTTTATCAAAAGTTTCTTTGGATATACTTTTAGCTATCCACGAACCAAGTGGCATAAAGCACATAAGTACAATCGTAGACATAATACTTACAATAATAATTTCTATGTTTAAAAAATGATAGTAGTACAAAGTAGGCATTTGAAATATAGACATTACACCAAAATATACTGAGATTGTTGGTATAAATTGATTTCGTTCTAATTTCATAGAGTTTAGGAAGGTTATTGATATTGGTGCCGACAAGCCTGCTGAACCTTGAAGGATACCTCCCCCTGCTCCCATAATAAATACTAATTTTTTTGCTTTTTCATAAACTAATTTCCAAGATGGTACTGCAATTTTGAGTAAAATATATATTATTACTATGATCGCTACCGATAGAGTTAAAATTTTAATTGGCAAACTAACTAATAAAATTGTACCAAGAAAAGCTCCAATTCCACCACCTAATGCAAATGAGACAGTAAAAAAAGAGGGAAGAATAGTTTTTCTAAATTGATAAAGTTGGCCGATATTTGTTAATAAATTAGGTATCACCATAATAATTACTGCAATTCTTACATCATAAAAAGCTGCTATCACAGGAATTGTAATAATTGGAGCCCCTGCTCCAGTTGCACCTTTTAATATTCCACCTAAAGCAAAGGCTGTAAAGATAGCTATTATTGTTATGAGATCAAAATTCAACTGAATATAAGCTTTATAATTTTAAAATTAATTTTCCAAAGTGTTGATTATCTCTCATTGTAGATAATGCTTGCGCTACATCATTAAAATCATAGACTTTTTCAATTGGAAGAGATAATTGACCAGCTGTCACTGCATTTCCAAGATCGTTCCACATATCTAAATAGACACTCCTTATTTCTTCTACAGATCTAGTTCTAAAAGTTACTCCTTGATAATTTATTCTTCTTAATGCATGGAGATCACAATTAAAATCTGTTATTCCACCTGCTAATCTTCCAACATTAATTATTTTACCTTTTATTTTTGTAGCTTGCATATTTTGATTAACCGTATAGCCAGATAGTTGATCTATAATAAGATCTACACCTTCCTTGTTAGTTGTAGCTAATACCTGATCAACCCAACTAGGATCTTTTGAGTTTACTACAACATCGGCTCCTAGTGACTTTAATTTATCGAATTTTTTAGTTTTTGTAGAAGTTCCAATAATTGTTTTTGCGCCTAATTGTTTAGCTATTTGAAGTCCCATAAGACCAACACCTGAACTTGCACCTTGGATCAGAATTGTTTGTCCCTTTACAAACTCTCCAATTGTAACAATTGCATTATGCATTGTTGAAAGAGCTACAGGTAATGTGCTTGATGTTAAATAATCCATATTATTGTCTGGTATCTTGATAACTCGGCCATAGTCAGCAATAGCGTATTCAGCCCATGTTGATGATCCTGAACACATAACTCTGTCACCAATTGAGACATTTTTTACATTATTACCACATTCAACAACTTCACCTGAAAATTCCATTCCTACTATAGTTCCAGGTCCTCCAGCAGCACCGTGAGCACCTCCGTCAGCTACAACTAAATCTGCTCTGTTAAGTCCACATGAGTAAACTTTAACTAGAACCTCACTGTTATTTGGTTTTGGTATATCTACATTAAGAATTTGAACGCCAGCGTCAGCTACTGTAACTGCTTTCATTATCATTCCTTTCATTTACGAAAAAGTCTACGATCTTGCTTCTTTCATTTTATTACTAATTCCTTCAGCATAAATTCTAACATCACTGGCTAAAGTCCCTAAATCATAGCCATTGGATAATTTATCTTTAAGGTAAGAAGGTGAAAGACAGTGAATTCCGACTTTAATATTATTATTTTTACATGCATTTTCAATTTTTTTAATAGCATCAATCATTTCTGGCTCAACTCTATCCAGACCTGGTTTAAATCCCATAGAAATACTTAAATCAGATGGACCAATATAGATTCCTGTCAAGCCGTCAGTAGCTGCAATTTTTTCAACATTTTCAAGAGCTTCAACGGTCTCTATCATAGCAAATGAAATAATTTTTTCATTAGCCTCGTCATGATATGATGGACCATGAACCATTAATGCCCTTGTAGGACCAGAACTCCTGTGGCCAACAGGGGCGTATCTAGTAGCTCCCACAAAGCTAATGGCGTCATCAGGAGTATTTATCATTGGACAAATAATACCTAATGCACCTGCATCAAGAGCTTTCATAATAATTCCAGGCTCGTTCCAAGGAACCCTAACCATTGGAGTTATACCTGATCCAGAGATAACTTGGAGCATATTAAGAGCCATTTGATAATCAACTAGTCCGTGTTGCATATCAATTGTGATTGAATCAAAGTCATTCATTGACATCATTTCAGCTGTCACTGAATTAGGAATTGAACACCACGCATTAATTGCTCCTTTTCCTTTTGACCAGCAATGTCTTAAAGATTGTTGTTCCATTTAATAATCTCCTACAAAACGTTTTTATTTATAATTACTTCTGGATTTACTTTATTATCAAAGACATCGAGTATATTTTGTACTGCTTGTTTTGACATCCTAATCGTAGCTTCTTGGGTTACACCTGCAATGTGAGGCGAGAGTAAAATATTGTCTAAACTAAAAAGTGGATTCGTAGATATCGATGGTTCGTCATCATATACATCTAATCCAGCACCACGAATTTTTTTTGAAATTAATGCATCATATAAGGCTTTTTCGTTTACTATACCTCCCCTAGCACAGTTTATTAGATATGAGCTATCTTTCATGATATTAAATTCTTGCTCAGAGAACATATCAGTAGTTTCCTGATTTTTGGGACAGTGTAATGATACAGCATCCATTTCTGACAACATGTCTAAATAATTTTCTGAGTGAATAGCACCTGACTTATTAATTTCTTCAGCATTAACATAAGGATCATAAACATAAACATTCATATCAAAAGCAAGAGCCCTTTTAACTAACCTTGAACCTATTCTGCCAAAACCAATAACAAGCAAATTTTTATCAGCAACATCCCATGCTCTTATATCCCATCGAGTAGTCCAATCTGCTTTCCGCGCAAAACTATCATAATAAAAGACATTTTTCGATAGGGCTAACAACATAAACATAGCGTGTTCTGCAACTGAAATCATATTTGAATGTGCAGCAATAGCTAAAGGTATATTACTATCATTCAATGCTTCAACATCAATAGAGTCATACCCAACACCATGCCTAGAAACTATTAATAAATTTTTAGAGTTTTCAATTATTTTCCGTGATATATTAGCAGTCCTAACAGTTATACCATGAACTTCCTTCGCAGCTTCCAAAATTTCATCTTCATTTGCTGACATAATAGTAATTGGTTCAATATCATCTCTTTCCAATAATAATTTTTTACCTTCTTCATGAAGACCTTGAACCATCAAAACTTTCTTTTTATTAGTTAGATTATCATTGACCATTTTAGTTCCTTTAAATATGAAATTTAACAGATTTACAGTAATCTAAACGCATAATTATTCAAACAAATTATGCATGAGATTAATATTGTCTTTTAAAAAATATTATGTTTGGATAATTAAAAATTTTAATGAAATCTTTAATAAATGAAAACCAAAGCATTTATACGCCGAGTTGGTTTTGGCCTTAAACCTGACGAACAACTCCCTACAAATCCATTGGATTGGGCTAAAGAACAAATGCTAGCAGTACCAAAATTAATTTGGCCTGGTAAAATTTACTCTGAAAGAGAAATGTTAGATATTAGAATAGATTTCACTTCTTCTGAAGATAAATTACAAAAGACCGAAAAAGATCCATCAAAAGCTAAAGTAAAAAAAAAAAAATTATATCGTAGGACTGGACGAAAATTTTTTGAAAGATATGAATTAGCTATTAGGCACCATCAAGCAGTATATGGAAATCAACCAGTATTTGAACGTTTTTGGCACTTTTGGGGAAATCATTTTGCCATTATTGATAAAAATAAATTACCAGTTTTTAATACAGGCCCAATGCAAAGAGAACAATTACGCCCATTAATGACAGGAAGATTTGCAGATATGGTCTATGAAATGACTTTATCATGGCCAATGATGAAAAGTTTAGATAATTTTAAATCAAGAGGTCCTAATTCAGAATTTAATGTAAATAGAAGACGTAAAAACAAACCTGAAAAAGGATTAAACGAAAATCATGGCAGAGAATTATTAGAGCTTCACACCATTTCTCCTCAAGCAGGGTATAACCAAGAAGATGTTATTAATGCTGCTTATATTATGACAGGATGGGGTTTTATTGGTGGTAAAAAAGGTATTGAAGCAAAAAAAATAGGTTATCAAGGAAGTCTTCATGAGCCAGGCACACATATAGTTCTTGGAAAGAAGTATAAAACAGAAGGATTTAGCTCCAAAACAAAAGGAAAAAAACAATTACGTAATCTAATTGAAAATCTCTGTGAGAGTGAAGACTGTAGAAATTTTATAGCTTGGAAATTATGTAGACATTTTATTTGTGATGACCCAAAGCCAGGAATGATCAAAATTGTAATTGATGCTTGGAAAAAATCTAAAGGAATGCTTCCAGACATCCATAAAGCTGTTCTTGAAGCTACATGGAAATACGGTGAGACTGAACAAAAATTCCTTTCGCCAGAAACTTGGCTTATACAAATTGTGAGAATGACTGGTGCGGATTGGCCTGGAGATCATAAAATTTTTGATTATGATTTCAAATCTAGACTTAATTATAAACAAAAAAAAATAAGTCGGATACTTGGTGAATTAGGGCACCTTCCTTTCAGAGCTAAACAACCAAACGGATTTCCAGATACTGAAGCAGAGTGGCTTTCACAAGAATATCTAGTTAGACGAATTGCATTAGTTAACAATCCTACTCAAATTGGATTATATAAAAATTCATTACCATTAATTGATATTTCAAAAAAAATGGTGAATAAAAACTTTGATGATCCTAAAGAATTATTGGATATTTTAAGTAAATTAGAAAAAAAGAACAGTAATCCAAATTCTTTAATTGCGATATTATGTAGTAGAAAGGTCTTAAAAGTATGAATGTTTCAAGACGCATGTTTTTGTCCGGTTCAGCATCATTAATAGTCTCCGCTCCAATGATATCAAGAGTCTTTGGTTCAACTTCAACAAAAAAAAACCTTGTTGTTATAATGTTACGCGGCGGAATGGATGGCCTTACAGCAGTCCCTTTTATAGGTAATAACATTCTTGGAAAAGCTAGACCAGATATTGGAGTAGATAAACCTATAAAAATAACTTCTAATTTTGCACTCCATCCACAACTTAAAAATTTTAAAAAATTATGGGATAAAAATAAGGCATCTATATTTCACGCGACATCTATTCCATATACAGGTAGGTCACATTTTGAAGGACAATACCTAATGGAAAGTGGGGGAACTGTACCTTATTATGATAAGACTGGGTGGCTTGGAAGAGCTCTTGAAAACGCAAATAAAAAAAGTTTATCAATCTCACTTCCAATGCCACTAATTTTAAGAGGTGGGAGAGATCTAGATAATTTCATGCCTTCAGCTAATAGATTGCCTAGTGATGAAACATTAAAAATTTTAGCTGCTGACTATCATGAAGATGAAGTGTTAAGCAACGTTTTACGTACCATACGTAAAAGGCCGATTGCCATGATGCAAACTAGTAAGAATTCAAGTCAAGATGTAAAAAGATTAGCTAAGATTGCTGGTCAACAACTAGCTCAACCTGACGGAGCAAGTATTGCGGTGTTTGATATAGCAGGATTTGACACTCATGCTGATCAGGGCGGTGACAATGGAGAGCATGCAAAAAAATTAAAACAGTTTGATCAGATAATTGGCACTCTAAATTATGAATTAAGTTCTGCTTTTGAAGACACAATAATTGTTTCACTTACAGAATTTGGAAGAACAGTTGATCAAAATGGAGGATCTGGAACAGAACATGGTTATGGTTCCGCCATTCTTATGGCTGGCGGTTTGTTGCATAAATCCAAAATAATAGGAGATTGGCCTGGACTAGAAAAAAAGAATTTATTTGAAGGTCGTGACTTAGATTCTTCGATTGATTCTAGGGCTGTTTATGCATCAATTCTTGCTAGAGTTCTAGATAGTGAACATAAACAAATTGTTAAAAACGCTTTTTTTAACGCTAATCTTCCAGACATGACTCAAAGGATTTTTGGATAAAATAACAAACTAAGTCATATTTTATTTTAGTGGTGCCCGGGGGCGGATTCGAACCACCGACACGAGGATTTTCAGTCCTCTGCTCTACCTACTGAGCTACCCGGGCATTTGATAAATAATCTATAGCGTGAAGAGCATATTATGTCTAGCTAACAACAACAAAAAGTCAAATATCTTTGTCATAATCATTTTCATTGGCTTTAATTGAATATTTTTCTCCTAACCAATTATTTAAATCTATGTAACTACAACGCTTAGAACAAAAGGGTTTTGTTTTTAAGGTTATGTCATACTCTTTATTACATGTAAGACATTTGGTTTTTTTTGATTTTGATATATTCATCTTTTTATTTCCGTTAACTCACCATGATCATGGGGAAAATCTGATCTTTTAATAATATTGATAAACGGTGGCACCTTTCTTTTTTTTAAATTTGTGAACAAAGTTGTTCCACATAAAAATTTAACATTATTTTTTGATTTTAATTCTTTAGATTTTCTCCATAATGATCTTATATGATTTTGAAAGTTATATGAATTTCTATCAACATAATAACTTTCTAATGAACCAAAATTTCTTGGTATATACATCTCGTATAGAACTAATCTTGAAAAACCAAGAAAATTACCATCTAAAAAGTAATGTTTTCCTATTTCAGTAATATTTTGGTGAAGACGTTTTTTTCTATTATAAGACATTCTTGGAAAATCTATAATAATCATTCCTCCAATATTTCTTAGTTTAATTTCTCTTACACATCTAATAAATGCTCTTTTACAAAATTCTAATAATTCTTCCTCAGATTTAAGTAATAATTTATGTGTATCTATATCAATAAGTGTAGCTGTTTTTGTTTTTTCAATCCAAATAAGTCCACCATCACTCAATTCTACTTTTGGTTGTAAGGCGGCAATAAATTGACTATCCAAGTCTAAATCATTCCAATAAATGGCATAAAGATCCTCAATTATAGGAATGTTTTTTGTGAAAAAAAGATAAATTATCCTTCGGAGATCATCTAAGTTTTCATAATCTTTTGAGTTTGTGGGTAACATTCTTGCTTGAATTGGCTTATCTTCAAATTTTTCGCTTGTAATTACAACTCTAATTTTATTATTTATATTTGAAGATTCTGATACTCCTCTAACAGATAAAATAGTTTTATCTTCTATTTTTGCCCTTACCAAACCACCATTTAATTTTTTTATAATTATGGCATCAAGTACACTTCCGATTAATGGTGGATACTTATCCAACCAAAAAATCATTTTAACAATCTTGTTACTTAAAATTTCTATAATTCTTGTTTGATCCGCACATTTATCTACCAAAATAAAATGATCATCGATGTTATCAATCATTTTTAAAATTATATCCAATAGATAAAAGAGATCTGTATAGTTCTGCCAAGGGTAGGCCTACAACATTACTGTAAGAACCTGACAAAAAATTTATATAAGATGCTGCCATTCCTTGTATAGCATAACCTCCAGCTTTGCCTTCCCATTCCTTAGATTTAAGATAATAATCTAGTTCTTCAGGATGAAGTCTTTTAAACTTAACAATAGATTTTATAGTTTTTACTTTAAGAGGACAATCTGGTGAATATAAAGCGAAACTAGTTAAAACTTTATGTCTTCTTCCTGAAATCAATTGTAGACATTCTTTGGCCATTTTTAAATTTATGGTTTTGGGTAATATTCTTCTTCCTAATGAAACTACAGTGTCTGCAGTAAGAATTATGGATTGGGAATATTTAGTCTGAAAAACTTTATTTTTTTCAACAGACATTCTTTTTACATAATTTATAGGTAATTCTTTAGAATAATTAGTTTCGTTTATGTCTGGAGTTAATACCAAATCAGGCTTTATGCTTATTTGATTTAATAGTTCAAGTCGCCTTTTAGAACCAGAGGCAAGTATAAATTGTTTGTTCAATTTGGTTTTGTTCATAAAACAAACTTTGATCGTTGAAAATTATTTAAAGCGAAAAGTAATTCTTCCTTTTGTCAAATCATAAGGGGTCATTTCTACATTAACTCTATCACCTAGCAAAACTCTTATACGATTTTTCCTCATTTTACCACTTGTATGAGCAAGAACTTCGTGTTCATTATCAAGTTTCACTCTAAACATTGCGTTAGGTAAAAGTTCTTCAACTATACCTGAAAATTCTATTACACCTTCTTTAGCCATCTAACCTCTTTTAATAATTTTAAGCTTAATCTCACTATTATGATCGATTAGTCAAGATTTTTATGAAAATAAATCATTTATTTAATCTTAATGATACGGACATAGCATGAGCATCAAGGCCTTCTGCTTTAGCTAAAGTAACTACATGTTCACCTAACTCATTAAGATTTTTCTCGTTGAAGTTTACAATTGTTGTTCTTTTATAAAAATCTAATACACCCAAACCACTTGAAAACTTTGCTGTTCCACTAGTTGGAAGAACATGATTAGGACCTGCAATATAATCTCCTACAGCCTCAGGAGTAAAAGGACCTACAAAAATAGCCCCAGCATTTTTAACTTTATTAACAAAATCTTTAGCGTTTTTAAAGATTAATTGTAAATGCTCAGGAGCAATGAAATTAACTAAGTTTATCGCTTCGTTCATATCTTCTACAAGAACAATTGCCCCAAAATTATTCCATGAAGAGCTTGCGATTTTTGATCTTGGAAGTTTCATAAGAAATTTTTTAATTGAAGATTCTACATTTAATGCAAGTTCTTCATTATCAGTTATAAGAATGGCTTGAGCTAACTCATCATGTTCTGCTTGAGATAACAGGTCAATTGCAACATGATTTGGATCAGCAGACTTATCACAAACTATTAAAACTTCTGAAGGTCCTGCAATCGAATCAATACCTACTTTGCCAAATACTTGTCTTTTTGCTTCTGCGACGAAAGCATTTCCAGGTCCAACAATTTTATCTACGTGCATTATTTTTTCCGTCCCATATGCAAGTGCTGCTATAGCATGAGCACCACCCATACAAATAAATTCAGTTGCATCGGCTACATAAGCAGCTGCTAATACAATAGATGATTTCTGCAAATCTAAAATTGGACTTACAACAACTCTTCTTTTGACCCCTGCTACACGTGCTGGGATAGCGTTCATTAAAACTGAAGATGGATAAATGGCCTTCCCTCCAGGAACATAAAAGCCAGCTGAAAGTATTGGAGAATATTTAAGTCCTAAATTAACATCAATTTTATCCTTATATTTTATATCTATTGGTATTTGATGTTTGTGGAACTTCTTAATTCTTTCAGCAGCAATATTTAAGGCTTGTTTTTCTTCTTTCTTTAGACTGATATAGGCATTTTTTAATACATCTTTTGTTATGTATAATTCTTCTATTTTATTTATCTTCTTATTATCAAATTTATTAACAAACTCAATTAGCGCACTGTCACCCAGTTTTTGAATTTCCTGTATTATATTAAAAACAGTATTATAGAGATTTAACTTATTTATTTGCTCCTTTCTCATAAGGCCGTTTAATTTATTTTTAAAATTTTTATCTTTTATATTTATAATTTTAGTCAGAGATTTAGGCATTTATTACCTCACCAACTTTATTAATCCATGGCTGTATTATTTGTGAGTTAGTTTTTAAATAACTCCTATTAACTGCTAATCTGGTAGACACCTCACATATTTCTTCAATTTCCACAAGACCATTGGCTGTTAAAGTTGACCCTGTTTCTACCAAATCGACTATTCTTTTACATAAACCCATAGATGGAGCTAATTCCATTGCACCATTCAATTTTATACATTCTGCGTGGACACCTCTTGCTTCAAAGTAA
The DNA here is from genome assembly GCA_902514865.1 of uncultured SAR116 cluster alpha proteobacterium. GTDB lineage: Bacteria > Pseudomonadota > Alphaproteobacteria > Puniceispirillales > Marisalimonadaceae > Marisalimonas. The sequence goes on along the minus strand of CABXSI010000004.1, from coordinate 6,984 downwards.
TTTTGTGTAATGTTTGGATATTTAGTAGCAACTCTTACATGGCTCCAAGTCCTTGGATCTTCGTTTTTAACTATTTCTTTTTGAGCTGCAACTACCATCCTACATTGTCCAATATTAAGATCAAATGGTGAGTATACTTCAGTATGATTAAATTCACTTAAAACATCACTTCCAACAAAGGCCATTTGAGCAGCACCGTAAGCTAAAAAAGTTACTACATCAAAGGATCTAACTCTAATAATATCAATATCGCTAATATTAGTATTAAACCTTAGTTTACGGTCTTTATTATCAAAAAAAGTTTCTTCCGGTTCAATACCAATTTTTGATAAAATTGGTAAAACCACACCTAAGATTCTACCTTTTGGCAAAGCTATAGTAAATTTACTATTTTGTTTCATATCTTGTACCTATTTAACATTGTGATTGGGTTTTAACTTAGTTGGCCAGGGGATGTCTATATCTTCGATTAACACACTCATTTTTTTACAATTTAATATAATTTCTACAGATTTAGAAAAATGTAAGAAAATCTGATTTTCTTTATGTGTTATAGCTAAAAGATTAAGAAATGGCCTATTAGTATTATAGTTTTTATAATTGATATCATTCACATTTTTAATTTGTAACCCGCAAACTACTCTATAATTAACTTTATCTTTCTTGTTAGATTTTGTATTTTCTTTTTCCCAACAATACCTGGATAAAGTTGCTACAAATATTTTTTTTTCTTTATCAAAAAAAAATTCTTCTTTTGATAGTATTGCATCCTGACACAAATATGAGATTATATCTAGATCGTCATCTTTAGAAGCTGCTAATTTAATTTTTTTATCAATACTCAATGATATACCTATATTTTTTATAATTTATCCTAATCTTCGAATATTTGCACCAAGATCAGATAGTTTATCTTCTAAATTTTCGTACCCTCTATCTAAGTGGTATATGCCATCTACTTCGCTTGTTCCTATTGCTACCAAACCACCTAAAATCAAACACATAGAAGCCCTTAAATCTGACGCCATTACTCTAGCTGCTTTTAAGTAATTAACACCTGTAACAGTTGCTGTTTGCTTATTTACAGATATTCTTGCTCCCATTCTAATTAGTTCAGGCACATGCATAAATCTATTCTCAAATATGTTTTCACTTATTTCACACTTGCCATCTGCTATCGACATTAGTGTCATGTATTGTGCTTGAAGATCCGTTGGAAAACCCGGGTGCTCCTCTGTGAAAATATTATAGGGTAATGGTCTTTTAGAAGCACAGATATTCATTGCATTCTTAGAAATTTCAACTTTAGCACCTGTATTTTCTAATACTTTTAAAAATTTTTCTAAATTTTTTGGGATTATATTTTTTATTTCAATATCACCCATCGTTATACTAGCAGCTATTGCGAATGATCCAGCTTCTATCCTATCTGCCACCACCTCATGTTCGAGGTTTTTCAATTTCTCTACTCCATTTATTATGATTGTATCACTCCCCTCACCCACGATATTAGCTCCTGCTTTGTTAAGGCAAGTTACAACATCAACAATTTCAGGTTCTTGAGCTGCATTAGAAATTATTGTTTGTCCTTTTGCTAGGACTGCAGTCATGATTGCGCTTTCTGTAGCTCCAACTGAAATTTTGGGAAAATTTATTTGACCACCTCTTAAACCTTCAGAAGGTACAGAACCAATTATAAAACCTGAGTCAAATTTTATACTAGCCCCTAATGTTTCCATAACCATAACGTGCAAATCAATTGGTCTACTTCCGATAGCACATCCACCAGGAAGTGGAACTTTCGCAGAACCTTTTGAAGCAAGTAAAGGACCTAAAATAAGTATCGAAGCTCTCATTTGTCTTACAAGTTCATATGAAGCTTCATCTTTTTGAGCCATCCCACTAAAGTTAACATGTCCATTTTTCCATTTTGATTTTATGCCTAAATCGTTTAATAGTTTTAACATCAACCTTGTATCTGCTAGATCAGGAACGTTTGACAGTTTAAAATCTTTGTTAATGATAAGTGACAAAGCCATTAATGGTAATGCAGCATTTTTAGCACCACTTATATTAACATCTCCAGAGAGTTTGTTGCCGCCAGTTATAAAAATTCTTTCATTATTATTTTGAAAAGAGTTATCCGTATTAAGATTTGACATTTAAATCTAACCCTAAGACACCAATTTTTTTTGTTCTTTTACCTATAATCTTTTTATTATCTCTATCTATAATTTGTTTTTTTCTCAATTTTAAATTATTTTTTAAAGATGTAGATAATTCATCATTTTTAATATTTTTTTTAGTCATATGTAATAACTCATATCTATTTTAATTATCTAAAATAAGAACTAAGAATGATATTATATAATAATAAAAAAACTTGTCATTAGTGAAAACATAATTAAGTTGTTATTTTGAAAGTGCCGTCATAGCTCCAGCGGTAGAGCGCGTCATTGGTAATGACGAGGTCACTGGTTCAAATCCAGTTGACGGCACCATTTTATCATTAGGTAAAATCTTCCTTATTTCCTAAAAATTTAAGATGTTGGTTATATACTAAAGGCTTTAATTATTAAAATATAAAAATTATCTGTGTCAAATTTGTGTCACAAAATTATTAACAAAAAAAAGCACACCTAAACTGGTGTGCTTAAAATAGTGAATAAAATTAATTTTATCTTTTTAGATAAGCTTTAGACGACCAAATGCTGTAGTCTTTTCTAAAAGCGTCGTAGCTAGCAGTGATTTCTTTAAATAAAGGATCACTCGCTGACTTCTCTTTTACAACTTCTTCCCAAGCTTTTCTAAACTTAGCAATTTCAGAATCAGGCCATGTTACAAATGTTACGCCTTTCTTCTCAAGCTCACGCATTGCAGGTACCTGCTTTGCATCAGATCTGACAAATGTCCAAATTGTTGTAGCATCGCAAGAAGTTTTAATGACTGACTGTTGTGTTTTTGTTAAACCATTCCAAGCTTTTTTATTTAAAAGCAACTCAATAATAGATGTTTGCTGATGCCAGCCTGGGAAATAGTTATATTTAGCTAACTGATAAAAACCATAACTTAAGTCGTGTGTAGGCATAGAAAATTCCGTTGCATCAATAACACCTTTTTCTAGTGCTGGATAAATATCTCCACCTGCTAGTAGCTGTGTTGATACACCAAGCTTAGTCATTACCATTGCGCCTAGCCCGAAGAAACGCATTTTCATACCTTTCATTTCTTCAACTTTGTTGATTTTTTTTCTAAACCAACCTGAAGTCTCTGGGGCGTGCATACCACAATTCAACGGCATAAGACCATATTCACCATAAATTTTTTCTTTAAGCTGGTTTCCACCACCATATTCCATCCATCCCATATATTCACTTCCACCTGGTCCAAAAGGAACAGCTGCAAAATATGAAACAGCTGGAATTTTTCCAGCATGATAACCAGGAGAAGTAAAACCTGCATCAACTGACCCGTTCTTGACAGCATCCCAAACTTCTAATGAAGGCACAAGTGCATTTGGCTCATGAAATCTTACTCTTACATCACCGCCTGAAACCTCTTTCACTTTGTTAGAAAAATAAACAGCAGCTTCACCGTTAATGGCAACCTGACTACCCCAAGTACTTTGCATTTTATATCGTAACTTTTCACCAGCTTGAGCTGATATAGCCACTAGACTAGTCGCAGCGATAACAGCTGCACCTAAAAATAATTTCATATTGATCTCCCCAAAATGATTAATCTAAAAATTTGAATAATTTCAAATTTACTCTGTGATTTTGCATGTCTTACAAAACCAAACTATATAAGACTATTTTAAGATTTGTTGTCATACAATGTATTGCAGCTTTACATAGTTACGATAATAACTGTAAAAGGACTTTACATTGCTCTGAAAGTTAAGGGAGGAATTCCAAGAAATTCATCTCGAAATTCCATTTTTTAATTTAAATAATGATTAAAAAATAAACAATACCTAACAGATTTACATTCATTTGCTGTTCTTTGACAACTCATTTGACATTATATTTTTTATTTTTAGTAATTCTAAACTATTAAAATAATCCTTAGAAATTTCTTTACTAAATGTCATATAATCATGAAAACCTTCAACCAAATTTTCTGATGCTTTACATTGAACTTTATTTCCATTCTTAATTACTATTATCCAGCCCTCTTTTTTACATTCATCTACCATTGTAGAAATTGACTGCCTGTTACTTCTAAGATTGTTAACAATTTCAGTAATTGTATATGATTTATTATTACAAGCACCAATAACCATTAGAGATGCAAAAGCATTTCTAATAGGGGTAGAGTTAAAATATCTTTGCATTTTTGTGTCTAAACGATCAATTCTGGCTTGATATATTTTTAGTTCATAAGAACACAAAGATTTTAAAGTACGACGATAAAAATAGTTTTCAAAATTTTCTAAAATTACTGGTTTTGTAGACATATTCATTTCATTACTCAAACAACATAACTTGTTAACTAATTACGATTTAAACAGTAAATTGAAGTTACAATCAATGTACTTTAAATTTACATATATAATTGGCTTAAATATTAAACATTTTATTTAAAAAAGTTTTTCTTAAATTTCAGTAAAGTTTGTAGATATGTGTGTCAGGATTGTGCCAAAACACACCTTTTAACATCTTTGGTTTAGATATTATAACACCCAATTGATTATACTAGATTATTTATGGGTGTTATTGCTGCTCTGAGTATGATTTCCGCGTCATTGGTAATGACGAGGTCACTGGTTCAAATCCAGTTGACGGCACCATTTTAATTAAATTCAACTGTTTAAATTATTGAGATCTTAAAGATCCTGATAATTTTCTATCAATTACATTGATAAGATCAGAACTAATTTTTTCCAGGTCATCATCGGTTAAGGTTTCTAGATTTGGTTGAATAATTACCTTAATTGCGATTGATTTTTTTCTGTCTGGAATATTTTCACCCTTATAAACGTCAAAGATTAAAACGTCTCTAATTAAATCCTTATTAGTAGATTTTGCTATTTGAACTAATTTTTCAGCAGGTGTCGTTTCATCTATTACAAATGCAAACTCTCTTGTAACCGATTGTAAGGGCGAAGTTTTCAACATTGGCCTGGAAACTTTGACTTTTTTGGGAATTGGTATATTTTCATGAAATATTTCAAAAGCTAAAATAGATTTGTCAAAACCATAATAATCAGTAATTCTCGGATTTATTTCACCTACATTGGCTAGAATTTTTTGTCCTATTTTTAAAACAGCACTTCTTCCAGGATGGAAGTAACTTGGTGTGTTTTCATAAGTCTGTAGACTATTTATATTGACACCAATAACCTCTAGAGTCTTTAAAACGTCCAGTTTTACATCATAAAAATCATAGTCCTCTGGAGAATTTTTCCAATCCCTTTTAACTTTACTACCTAATCTTAGGCCTGAGATTGTGCTTATCTGATCATCTGGTTTATCACCTTTAAAAATTGGACCAACCTCAAAGAAAGATAAAGTATCTATACCAACATTTAAATTTCTTTGCGCAGCGACTAATAATGTTGGAATAACTGAGGGTCTCATATGAGTTAATTCAGAAGAAATTGGATTTACTAAAACAAGCTCCCTGATACCACCATTAAATTGTTTTGCCATCACCTCATTTAAAAAGGAAAAAGTTATGACCTCACTGTACCCTCTATTTGCTAATGTTTTAGAAGCAATAGATGTTTGTCTATGTTTTATATTCATTGCAGGTTTTGCAATATAATTCTTTCTTGGTAATTTTATAGATGGAATGTAGTCATAACCATTTACTCTAATAATTTCTTCAACAATATCTGAAACACCATCAATGTCAGGTCTCCATGATGGAGGAATTATACTCCAAAAATCTGTTTTATCAGTTATTAAAAATCCTAATTTTTCTAAAATTGATTTAGCTACATGATTTTCAATTTCGACACCGGTTAATTTATAAGTGTTATCAGGATTAAATATAATTGATTTAGTCTCTTTGATTAACTCAAATTTAACTATTTTACTACAAGTACCTCCACATATTTTATTAACCATTGTCGTAGCGTAGTGCATAACTAATTCTGGTGAATCATAATCCAAACCTCTTTCAAACCTAAATCTAGCGTCAGAATTTATATTCAACTTCCTGCCTGTATTTGCAATTGAAATAGGATCAAAAATTGCTGCTTCCAAAAACATTTTAGTAGTATTTTTTGTTACACCAGTCCTTTCTCCTCCCATAATACCTGCTAAATCATCAATACCGTGATCATCGGATATTACCAACATTCCTTGATCTAATACATACTCATTTCCATTGAGTGCAAAAAATTTTTCACCTTGTTTTGCTTCTTTAATTGTAAGTGTATTTCCAACTATTTTCTCTGCATCATAAGCATGTAAAGGTCTACCTATATCAATCATTATATAATTTGTAATATCAACTAAAGATGAAATAGGACGCTGATCTACAGCTAATAATCGTTTCTTTAACCAAGTTGGAGAATCTATATTTATTACATTTTGAAAAGATCTACCAAAAATTTTCGAACACAGGTTTTTTTTATCTTCATTTAAATCTATTTTCCAATCTATTAAACTTTCAAAATCACCTTCTGTTTCTTTAAATTCTAAATGTTTTAAAACACCCATCCCAGCTGCAGCTAAATCCCTAGCAACTCCTCTTACGCCTAAGCAATCCCCTCTGTTAGGAGTAATCTCTATTTCAATTGTTGGATCAGTTAAATCCATAACATCTTTAATAGGCAATCCAATTTTTGAATTCTTCGGGAGCTCTATGATACCTTCATGATTATCTGATAAAGTTAATTCTTTTTCTGAACATAACATACCCTCAGAAAACTCACCCCTAATTCTAGTTTTTTTTAATATCAAATTTATACCCGGAACATACGTGTCAACATTAGCAAAAACACCAATCATGCCAACTTTTACGTTAGGTGCA
>CABXSI010000003.1 GCA_902514865.1 uncultured SAR116 cluster alpha proteobacterium | reverse complement strand
TTTTCTCTTACCTAGTAATTTAAAAAAACTATCAATTATAAAATCTCTAAATAAAGAGAGTTATTATAAAGAATTATTATTTAAATTTAATAAAAAATGGCCAAACAATAAAATTCTCTTATACAAGTTGGCAAATTACTACAAGTTAAAAAAAGAGTATTTTAAATCCATAAAAATATATCAGAAAATAATACGGATATATGGAGAAAATGATCAAGACCTTTTCTTATATGCTTCAAATTTGGATAAAGTTGGTAAATGGAAAGAGGCTAAAATTTTGTTTTTAGATTTGCTAAAAAGGAACCCTAAGGATGCACATACTTTAAATTATTTATCTTATAAATTAGCTTTAAAAAATCAAGATTTAGATTTTGCTCTAAATTTAATAAAAAAAGCTTTAAGTTTAGATCCAAAAAATGGCTATTTTCTTGATACTATAGGTTGGGTGGAGTTTAAAAGAAAAGATTATAACAAAGCTGTCTTTTATCTTGAAAAGTCAATTGCCATTCTCCCAAAAAGCTCAGAGATTTTAGACCATCTTGGTGATTGCTATCTAATGTTAGGTAGAAAAAAAGAGGCAATATTTGAGTGGAAAAAGGCTATAAAGTATGAAAAAAATAAATATATAATTAAAAGTATCCAAGAAAAAATTAAAAAATATGAATAATTGTTATTCAATAATTGCCCCAGCTAAACTTAATCTAAATTTATTTGTAAGGGGTAAAACTAAAAGTGGTTTACATTTATTGGATAGCGATGTTTGTTTTTTAGAGTTATCAGATAAAATATTTTTTAAGTTCAGTGAAACTGATATTTTTTATCAAAACTATGATAAAAAAACACTGATAATTGATAATAAATATAATCTAATTTTAGAATCATTAAATGCTTTCAGAAACCTAACGGGTTGGAACAAAAAATTTCAAATCTATTTAGATAAATATATACCAATTGGCGCAGGACTTGGTGGTGGTTCAGCAGATGCGGCAGCTACATTGATATTATTAAGAAAATTGTATAATAAAGAAAAAAATACAAACAAAATATCAATTTCTAATCTTTATCAAATTGCAAACAAACTTGGGTCAGATGTACCTGCATGTTTGGAAAGCAAAAGTTTAAAAATAAGTGGTTATGGGAATAAAGTTAAAAGAAATAAGATTTCAAATAATTATTATTATTTATTAGTAAATCCTAATATTCATTTATCCACTAAAGAAGTTTTTTCACATTTTAGTTGTTTTTCATCCTATATATCCAACGAAAGCAAAAGTTTTTTAGGAAATGTATGTATTTATAATTCTCTACTTGCTTCTGCTATTTGTTTAGCTCCTCAAATACAAACTATTTTATCTATCTTAAAAAGTATTCCAAATGTAGTTGCTTATGGTATGTCGGGAAGTGGTTCAACATGTTTTGGCATATTTGAGGATAATAAAAATATTATACCAATTTCTCATTACTTTAAAGATGAATATTTTATCTGGTACGGGAGAAAAAAAGATTATAGTATTAATAGAGTTCGTTGTTCTAAAATGCTTGAAAATAAATTTTAAATAATGTAATTCAATAAGATATTGGGGTGTAGCCAAGTGGTAAGGCATCGGGTTTTGATCTCGTGTACCGTAGGTTCGAATCCTACCGCCCCAGCCAAATATTTTATGTTTTAAAAAATATTTTAGAGTTTAATTGTACTTAAATAATACTAATTAATTCAGAAGTTCAGGAATTGTTTCTTGTGAGAAACTTTTTTTAAACTAGTGTAAAATTCTCATTTTTTTTAAACTTTCTATACATTCTTCAATTATTTCTGTAGGTGTGTTTTCGAAAGTTTTGAAAAGAGCTTTGTTGTTAATTGACTTAGTTTCTAAAATATATTTTGTTAACTTAGAAAACTTGTAAGGAACCTCAACTATATTATTCCCATTTTTCAAATATGACTTTTCCCCTTTTTTTTCAAACTTTACTGACTGATCTACATCATATTTAATACCATTAAAAACAATGTCTTTTATTGAATATTCTTTGATTTCATAAGGCCAATTTTTAATATTGTTTGTTAATACCGCTAATGTTTCTTCTGAATTGAGTATAGAATTCATTTCTTTAGAGAATTTAGTTAGTAAAGTTTTTAAATCTTCTTTGTTAGAATCTTTTTTCACGTCACTTCTCATGAAATCGTTTAAGATGAATTTTTCCCATAAACTTGACATTAAATCTACGGGTTTGAAATATGTCAAACCAAATGCAATGTGTATAGCTCCATTTTTAGAAGCTAATGCATCATGAAATTGTCCTCTAGGTATGTATAATAGATCTCCGGGTTTTAATGTTATTTGTTCTACAAGATTGCCAGCTTTTCTAGTCCGTTCTTCAATGCTCAAATTGAAAATACTATGATTAACAGGGTCTTTTTCGGTATTCTCGTATATGTTCCATATTTTTTCTCCTTCAAAGTGTATTGCGAAAACATCATGCATATCAAAATGAGGTCCAAAAGCTTTATGGCTGGCCATTGAAAAATATAAGTTACCTTGGCATCTTCCATTTGTTAATTTTTGTAATTCAGATGCTATTTTCAAAAGTCCTGAATTTTGTTTTTCTATATCATTCAAAATAATAGAAGCACCTTTAGATACTAATCTTTGAACTTTATCTATATTTGGCCTATAGTTATTACCTGTAATATCTAAATCTAAAGAAGAATAATCTATATAATTTAGTTTCTTTTGATCAAGCATCATTAGGAAATTTTTATTGTTCCAAATATTTGTTTTTGAAAGCAAATTTTCCAAAATCGTAATGTTCATTGTATTTTCTATGTCGTTTACAAAATTTGGCTTATATAAAAACTTTTTACCAAAGTAAGTGTTGAAGAAATCACTGCCCATTTTTTCTTTAAAAATATCTTTATTCAATTAAGTTTCTCCTTCTAAAGTATGCTTTATAATTAAAACCATTTAATAAAATTTCTATCACAGAAATGCTTTCTGTTTCTTAAAATTAATTTTAGTTATACTTTAAAAAATATAAACCATTCTTATTTACTAACGAAAAAGATAAGTTAGGTTCTATTTTAAGCAACTTCTGTTTTAACCTATACAAATGAGTTTCAAGAGTATGCGTGTTAATACTTTCTGTCACACCCCATATATTAATTAACAAATCATTTTTACTTAGTTCTAAATCTTTTTTTTTATATAGATAATGTAATAGATTGTTTTCTTTTTCTGTCAAACGCAATATGATTTTTGTGTTAAGATTATATAAGGTTTTTTTATTTGGCGAAAACTCTATATGCTTCATTAAAGTTATTTTATTAAATTCTTTTTTAGTAAGTATTATGTTGTCTATTTTTTCTAATAAAGAATTAAATTTAAATGGTTTTTGTAGAAAAATAATCTTATAGTTATTGTTGATGCTATTATCAAATAAATTATTGCTATAACCAACCATATTTATATTTTGATTTTTGTTTAAAATAATATCTAGAAAATTTGTAAGTTTACTTTCAATATCTTCTATATTAAAAACACAAATATCGAATCTTTTTTTATTGAGCAGCTCTAGTAAATTTTTTTGATCACTGGCTATGTAAGTTTCATAACCTTCTACATCTGACATTAGTTGAAATAAAATTGAATTTAAGTCTTTTTCTTTTTCGTATATTAATATAGAAATATTTTTATCCATTTAATACCCTTACGAGAATTTGTTAGTGTAAGCTTTTAAAAAAATATTATTATGAATGAAACAACCTTAACATTAAACATAGAAAGAGCAATATCAGAGCTTAGAAGAGGTGGGAAGATTGTAATTTCTGATCCTAATTTTGGTACTTCGGTCCTACTAGTAGCAGCAGAATTGATTGACAAAGAAACTGTTGAAAAGCTCTCTAATCATGCTTTATCTCGGCCCAATATTATATTATCAAGTAATAGATGTAATGCTATAGGCATAAAAGTTACTAATGAACCATGCTCAATTTTAATCGATAAATATTGGACTGTACACGACATATTGTCACTTTGTATGCCACTAACTGCACATAAAATTCCTATTATAAATGGTGTTATAGTAGAGGACATTAAAAGTATTGTTTCTTGTTGTTTGTTGATCTTAAGACAATCAAGACTGCTACCAGCTGGTTTAATGTCTATTATATCAAACGTCTCACCGGAAAATATAAATCAATGGGCATATAAAAATAATTTTATACATGTTGATATTAATGAAATAAGTTCTTACGAACAAAATAACGCAGAAAGCCTTGCTATTACAGTAAGAGCTAAAGTGCCAATTGCTGAAACAGATAATTGTGAAATTATAATATTTAGGCCTCAAGATGGGGGAAATGAACACTTTTGTTTAGTTTTTGGGAAAACCAGAGGAATTCCTTCAAAGTGTAGCGACGAAACTTTAGTAAGAATTCACAGTCAATGTATTACTGGAGATATTCTTGACAGTCTTAAATGTGATTGTGGACAACAATTAAAACAATCTATTAAAATTATGGCAGAGGCTGATGAGGGTGTACTCATTTACTTAGCACAAGAAGGACGAGACATAGGTTTATTGAATAAACTTAGGGCTTATTCTTTACAAGAAGTTGGAATGGATACTGTAGAAGCAAATGAAAATTTAGGTTTTAATGATGATGAAAGACTATATCATCCAGCTAAACAAATGTTGTCACAATTAAAGATTAACAAAGTTAAGTTAATTACTAATAACCCAAAAAAAATTGAACATTTAACTAAATTGGGTATAAATGTCACAAAAAGAATACCCATAAAGATTAAGCCTAACAAATATAATAAAAAATATCTTGAGACAAAATCAAAAAAATCAGGGCATATTCTGTGATTAAATTGGTCTTGGTCCAAAGAATAATGAACCAATTCTTACGGAAGTCGCACCAAATTTAATCGCCTCTTCAAAATCATTACTCATCCCCATAGATAACTCGATTAATCCGTTCCTATGAGCAATTTTTTTTAAAAGCGCAAAATGCATTGCAGGTTCTTCGTTCTGTGGTGGAATGCACATCAAGCCAATAATCGGTAATTTTAAATCTTTTATACAGTATTTAATAAATGAATCTGCATCGGAGGTTTCTATGCCACTTTTTTGAATTTCAGAACCTGTATTAATTTGAATATAAAAGCTTCTCGTTTTTGATTGATTATTAAAATTATTAGCAATTTCTTTTGCTAACTTTTCTCTGTCAATTGTCTCAATTATATCAAACAAGTTTAGAGCTTGTTTTACTTTATTTGTTTGAAGAGGGCCAATTAATCTTAATTCTATATCTCTAAAAATTTCAATTCTTTTTTGCCACCTTAGCTCTGCCTCTTGCACTCTATTTTCTCCAAAACATTTTTGGCCAGATTTGATTGCTTCTACTATTTTTTTTTCTTCTTGTTTTTTTGAAACCGCAACCAATCTTGGGTAAGGCAATGATGAAAAATTGCTATTCTTATGAGCTTTATGAATGTCTTCTAATATTTTTTTTTTTTTATTTTCAATATTTTCCAATTTTTTTCTCCGTAAAATCTAATCTTAACAATAATATATATAATTTGTAATTTTAATTATGTTGCATAAATACCACAAAGAAATCAAATAAGTGATATTTATATCATTGTTACTAGTTTTTATTTAATTTTTGAATTAATAATTACAAAACATTTCTGTGGTGGAAATGTAATTAACTGTTTTCTTATAATAAGAAAGCTTAATATACAAAGGGGATACGCAATGCGTAAATTACTTTTAAGCACAACTGCACTTGCTGCAGCTGCTACACTATCAGCAAATACTGCTATAGCTGATGTTTCTATTTCTGGTTATTATGAGTGGAAGTATACATCAACTAGCTCTGATATTACAGCTAATGATGGAACAACAATGACTAATGATTCAGAAATTGCTATTAAATTTTCTAACAAAACTGACAGCGGTCTAACTATTGGTATGGTTACTGAAGTAGAATCAGACGATACAGATTCTGCTATTAATGAATCATCATTGTCTATTTCTGGTGGCTTTGGTAAATTAGTCCTTGGTGGTAACGATGGTGTTGGTGACAATTATGGTGTTGCTAGTACAGACTTACCTGCTGAAGAAATCTATGCTACAGGTGTAGACACACTCACAATATTAAATGCAGACATTGCAGGTTTGGAAGGCGATGCTAGTAAGGTTGCATATCATCTTCCAGCAATGGGTGGATTGACTGCTGGTATATCTTATCGAGATTCTGGTGCAGCAGGTTCCGCAGATTCTACTCAATTTGGAGCCAAGTATGGTATGACTGCTGGAGGCGCTTCTATAACTATAGGTGGTGCAAGTGGTACAACTGAAAATTCTACACAAGACATTGACTCACAAGTTATTGGTGTTAAGGTTGGTTCAGGTAACATAACTGCCGCTGTTTCTCAGGCAACTTATGAAGCATCTAACACAGATGAAGAATCAACAGGAGCTTCAGTTCAATTTAAAGTTTCTGATGCTATGACATTCACTGTACATACTGTAGATACTGATGATAGTACTTCTAACGAAGAATATACAAATACAGGCGCCGAAGTTGCATATACAATTGCATCTGGATTGACTGCTTATTTAAATGTAGAAGATTATGATTATAAAGTTGGAACAGGTGCTGGTGCAGGTACAACAGCAGATTCTGGATCTGTTTCAAAACTTACAATTAAAGCAACATTCTAAATTATTTTAATTTAGTTTTCAAAAGGCGACTTTAGTCGCCTTTTTTTGTGTCTTTTAGTTATTAATTATTTGATGTATGGTTAAATGCTGATAAAAGATTAATTTCAAATAAAAAAAGGCTAACTTTCATGATTAAAAATTTAGTATTAATGTTAAATTTCATTATTTTACTAGGATGTTCAAGTAATGATTCTATTGTTAGCAACCCAATAACAGGCGAAAAAAAAACACCAGGCATTTTCTCTAAAGACTCTAGCAAAGGGATCTCACTTAGTGATATTTTAGAACCTCGAACTTCTTCAAGTTCTATTAATGTAAATGGTTATTTATGGAGAGCATCTCTAAATATTTTATCAGTTGCACCCTTAATTTCAACTGATGCATTGGGTGGAACGATAATAACTGACTGGTATGTTAATGAAAATATAAAGAATAAAAGGGTAAAAATCATGGCATATATAAATACTAGTGAGTTAAGATCAGACGGCATAAATATTAAAGTACATGTTCAAAAATTAAAAAATGGTGTCTGGACTGAGACATATACTGATGATCAGTTGGCGTCTAAGATTGAAGATAATATTTTAAACGAGGCTCGAACTTACAGAATTAATTCTTTGAATAACTAGTAAATATGAAATACAACCCTTCATTAATTGAAAAAAAATGGCAAAAAAAGTGGAATGAATTAGACATTTTCAAAGCCAAAATTGATTATAACAAACCTAAATATTATGTGTTAGAAATGTTCCCATATCCTTCGGGGGCAATACATATGGGGCACGTACGTAATTACACCTTGGGAGACCTTGTTGCACGATATAAGAAGGCTCAAGGCTTTAACGTTCTTCACCCTATGGGTTGGGACGCATTTGGATTACCAGCAGAAAATGCTGCTATTGAAAATAGTACGCTTCCGTCTAAATGGACATACTCAAATATTGAAATTATGAAAAGTCAGCTCAAACAAATGGGCTTGTCTTATGACTGGGATAGGGAATTAGCGACTTGTAATCCAGATTATTATAAATTTGAACAAAAAATGTTTTTAGATTTCTATAAAGCAGGACTTGCCTATAAAAAAGAAACGGTTGTTAATTGGGACCCTATTGAACAAACAGTCTTAGCTAATGAACAGGTTGTTGATGGACGTGGATGGCGATCAGGTGCAGAAGTAGAGAAAAAGAAAATGAAAGGGTGGTTTCTTAAAATTTCTGATTTTGCTGAAGACTTACTTAACGAAATTGATAACCTCAAGGAATGGCCTGATAGAGTTAAAACTATGCAAAGAAACTGGATTGGTAAAAGCAATGGCGCCACTATAAGTTTCTCAATAAATCATTCAGATGATAACGTTGAAATTTTTACTACTAGACCGGATACAATTTTTGGAGCAACATTTATTGCTATTTCTCCACAACATCCATTATCATTAAAAATTGCCAAAAATGACAATAAAGCAAAAGATTTTTTAGAGTTTTGTGAAAAACAATCTAACAAAGCTAAAGATCTAGAGAAAGCTGATAAATCAGGTTACAAAACAAACCTTACTGTTTCACATCCTTTTAAAAAGGATGTGAATTTAATAGTCTATATAGCAAATTTTATATTAATGGATTATGGAACAGGGGCTATTTTTGGCTGTCCAGCTCATGACCAAAGAGATTATGATTTTGCTAGCAAATACTCCTTAGACATTATACCTGTAATTAAAAATAATAATGTTCTTCCTTTCATGGGAGATGGCTTACACATAAATTCCGATTTTTTAGATGGATTAAATACAAAGGAAGCCATTGATATAAGTATAAGAGAGTTGCAGAAATTAGGAATTGGAAAAAAAACAGTAACATATAGAATTCGAGACTGGGGTGTCTCTCGACAAAGATATTGGGGTTGTCCAATACCTATAATATTTTGTAGCAGTTGTGGCGAAGTTCCAGTTCCTGAGGATCAACTGCCTATTTGTCTTCCGGATGACATAAACTTTGATACAAAAGGTAATCCCTTAGTATCACACCCGACTTGGAAGAATACAAAATGTCCAAAATGTAATCGTAATGCTGTCAGAGAAACTGATACATTTGATACTTTTTTTGAATCTAGTTGGTATTTTGCTAGATTTACAGATTTAAATCCTACTAAGGCATTTTCTGACGAAGCGTTTAGATATTGGATGCCTGTTGACCAATATATAGGTGGTGTTGAACATGCTGTGATGCACCTTCTTTACTCAAGATTTTTTATGCGAGCTTTAAAATTTGTAAAAACAATTGACTTAATAGAGCCCTTCAATTCTTTGCAGACTCAAGGTATGGTTTGTCATCAAACTTTTAAAACTAAAAAAGAAAAATGGCTTTTCCCAAACCAAGTAACAAAGGAAAATAATACATTCTTTCATATAAATACAAAAGAAGAAGTTATCGCTGGAAGAATTGAAAAAATGAGCAAATCCAAAAAAAATGTTGTTGATCCTCAACAGATAATTAAAACGTATGGGGCAGATACGGCTAGATTCTTTATGCTTTCTGATTCTCCACCTAACAGAGATATGGAATGGTCAGATTCAGGTATAGAAGGTTCGTGGCGGTTCTTAAATAAATTATGGAATTTTGTTAACATTTTGGAAGTAGAAAATATTCATGATAAACTTCCTACTAGCTTCTCGAAACAACAAAAAGAATTACTAAGAACATTGAACACAACAATAAAAGAAGTTACAAAATCTATTGACGACTTTCATTTCAATATTGCTGTAGCATCAATAAGAAGTTTATTTAATGCCATTTCTTCACATAAAATATTAAATAATGATGACAAGAGTGTTATTTTATATAATACGAAAAAGTTGTTAATTTTAATTAACCCTATGGTTCCTCATATAGCTGAAGCATTATGGGAAATTTTAAATGAAAATGGTTTAATTGCTAATAAAAGCTGGCCTATAACTGATAGATCTTTTGAGGAAAAAGATAGAATAAAAATACCAATTCAGGTTAATGGGAAAATGAGAGCAATTATAAAAGTTCAAAAAGATTTGGACAATGATGAATTAGAAAAATTAGCCTTAAAGGAAAAAAATATATTAAAGTTTTTGAATGACACGCCAAAAAAAGTTATTATAGTTCCAAATCGCATTGTAAACTTTGTAATTTAAATATAGCTAGTCATGTCTTTTTTAAATAAATTTTTTATATTCTTACTACTTTTATTTACTTTCGGTTGCACATCCTTCGACATTACTAAAACTAGCTCTGATATTGAAAAAGTTGTTGCTATTGAAACACCGAGTGATAGATATAATCTCATTTTCAAAGAGTATTTGAAAAGAAAATTTAATAATAAAAAAAATCTCAAACCTAACTTTATTTTAAATGCTAACATTTCTTTTGTTTTAAACGAAACATTGTCAGTTAATGGATCAAAAGTACTTAATGCAACAAAAGCAATTGTAAAATATTCACTAGTGGATAATAGTTCAAATATTTTAATCAAGTCTGGCTCAATTAAAACTTTTCCTGCATTAAGTTCTTCATCAAATTCACTCTATAGTAATGATAAGAGTTTAAAACATATTAAGGAAAGATTGAGTAAAAGTTCAGCGAACAAACTTTATGTATTAACAAAAATCATATTAAGCAAATTAGATTGAAAATTAAATCTGAAAATTTTATAGATTATATAAAAAGTAATAACCAAAATAATAAAGTAATTTTTTTATATGGAACAAATTTTGGGTTGGTAGATTTACTATACAAAAAGTCTATTAAATTATTAAATATTAATGTAACTGATCCTTTTAATGTTTCTAAAATTGATGGTAGTGAGTTTAAAGAAAATCCGTTTATTTTAGAGGATAATATTAACACATTGAGTATATTTTCAGAAAGAAGGTTTATCTTATTAGATTTGTTAAATGTAACGATTAATAAGAATATCGAAAATATTATTTTAGATGCTATCGTTAAGGAAGACTTGAATTATGTACTTATTATAAAGGCAGGGAATGTAAGTTCTCAAAGTAATCTAGTTAAGCATTTTGAAAAATTAAATAATAGCATTTTAACAGCATGCTATGAAGAAAACAGAGGTACAATTAAAAATGAGATAAACAATTTATTTTTTAAACATAAAGTTTTTTTCTCTGAGGAATTTATATCATATTTAAGTTATAAGTTTAGTTCAGACTCATTATCTAATAAAATGGAAATTGAAAAGTTAGAAAGTTTTTTAGAAAATAATAATAACATCTCTGAAAATTCACTTACTAAATTACTCACCAGTAGTGAAAACATAAATTTAAATCAAATTGTAAACTCATGTTTAAGTGGAGAAACTAAAATATCTTTGTCTTATTTAGACAAAATTTATGAGAAATCAGATAATAATATTTTACTTATAAGGATGTTTGGAAAACATTTTAAGACTATTGAGAAAATTCTTTTATTAAGTCAACATGGAAGTAGTTTTTCAGTCACTATAGATAATTTAAAACCACCTATTTTTTTTAAAGAAAAGCCCTTTTTCCTTAGCCAATGCAAATTATGGTCATTCAAAAAAATTAATTTAATTCGAAAAAGACTAATAGATCTTGAATTAAAAACTAAGATTGGCATATATCCTGAAAAAACTTTACTATCCCAATTTATATTGTCTGTTTCTGTCTTGGCTAAAAAAAAAGCTAAGACTTAATCTTCTTTAATAAATAGTTAAATTCAGATAAGCTCTTACATTCCAATTTTATATTTCCTCTTTCTTTTTGGTTATTGAAATTAATCTTTGCTTTAATGCCGGTAATTTCTAAAATTTCCTTTTCTAATTCTAAAATATCTAAATTATTATTTTTAGATAACGGTAATTTTTTGTTTTGTTTCTTTACGAGTGCTTCAACTTGTCGTGAGGTTAAATTGTTTTTATTAATTAATTCAAGCAAGCTATCAGTATCTTTATGTCCAATAAGGGGTCTTATTTGACCAACAGATAACTTTTCCTGTATTAGAAATTCTTTAGCTAGATCTGACAACGCCTGTAACCTTAAAATATTTGCTATGTAAGGACGAGATTTACCTACGGCTTTAGAAATTTCTTCTTGTGTATAGTTATATTTTTCTATCAAAGATTGGTAACCTTCAGCCTCCTCTATTGGATTTAACTCTGATCTTTGAATATTTTCTACTAAAGATAACTCAGCAATTCTTTCCTTGTCTATGTCATCTCTTATAATTGAGGGTATTTCATGAATTTTGGCTAACTGACAAGCTCTCCATCTTCTTTCTCCAGCTATAAGGTAGTAATGCTTACTTTTATCATCCCTCGTTTTTAAGATTATAGGCTGAATAACGCCTTGATTTTTAATGGATTTTGATAAAGATTCTAGTTCCTTTTTGTCGAATCTTTTTCTTGGTTGCCATGGTCCAGGTTGAATAAATTCTATTGGAACCATTCTATATTCTTCGGTAGTGTTTTCGGAAAAAATTGATTTTTTTTCAAACTGACTTCCAAGTAAACTTGATAGACCACTTCCTAATCCACTAGTTTTATTAATTTTATTTTTTTTCATTGTAATTGTTCTCTTGATTTATAATTTCACCTGCGAGAGACGCATATGCTTGTGATCCAGGGCAAGATATATCATACATCAGAACTGGTTGACCAAAACTTGGAGCTTCAGAAACCCTAACATTTCTTGGAATAACAGTCTTAAAAACCTTGTTACTAAAATGATTTTTAACATCATTTGATACCATTTTACAGATCTTGTTTCTTTTATCATACATAGTCAATAATATACCCTGTAATGCGATATCTTTGTTAAAATTACCTTTAACGGATTCTAATGTTTTGATAAGTTGAGACAGTCCTTCTAAGGCATAATATTCTGTTTGCAACGGAATTATAAGACTTCTTGCTGCACATAACGCATTTAATGTAAGCAACCCTAGTGATGGAGGACAGTCTATAAAGATATAATCATAACTATTATTTATATCATTTAATACACTTTTAATTTTAAACTCTCTTTCATGAATATCAACTAATTCTTGTTCAAGAACAGACAAATTGGGTGATGTAGGAATTATATCAAGTTTTGGGATCATAGTAGACTTTATTGCATTGTTTATATTTATTTTGCCACAAATTATAGAGTATAAGTCTTTGTCTCTTTCGTTATATTTAACACCAAATCCTGTACTAGCATTTCCTTGTGGATCAGAATCAATGATTAATGTTTTCTTATCACAAGCAGCCATAGCAGTAGCTAAATTGACAACAGTGGTTGTTTTGCCTACACCACCCTTTTGGTTAGCAACTGCAATTATTTGACTAAGATTATTATTCATTCTTAATATTTACCATATTTCTTTTATTAATGTATAAAATTTTACCAAATTTATCTGTAATTGATACGAACTCTTCAATAGAAAAAGTTTCCTGTTGAATTAGGTTTGAAATTTCTTTTCTATATGATTTGCCCTTTAAAAACAACATCTTAGGGATTTTTTGATTTGTTGAAGATTTATTTACAAAAGCTTCTGCATAATCTATCAACTTATTTAGTGGGGCTAAAGCTCTAGCAGTAATAAGATCGACTTCAAAGTATTCTAGATTTTCTATTCTACTGTTATGAATAGTAACATATGTATCGGTAAGCATGCAAACTTCACGTAAGAAAGTACATTTTTTTTGATCTGATTCAACTAAATGGATCTTTGTGTGACCCATCATCGCTAATATCAAACCAGGAAAACCCGCCCCTGATCCAAAATCAATAATGTTTCCTTTAATTTCTTTTGTGATTTTATATAATTGTGCTGAGTCTAAAAAATGTCGTGCCCAGATATTTTCTATACTATTTTTACTAATTAAATTAATCGAGCTTTGCCATTTGATTAGTGTTTTATGAAAGATAATAAATTTTTCATATGTTTCACGTGAAACATTTTGAAACAAACAAAAATCTTTATAAGAGTTAATCTTCATTAACAGTTTTTAATGTATTTACTTTTTTGATGTGCCTAAGAAGTAATAATGTTGCAGTGGGCGTGAATCCAGGTAAATTTGATACTTGGGAAATAGTGGTTGGTTTTACGTTATTCAAAATATCTTTTGTTTCGTTGGACAACCCTTTAATTTGATTAAAATCAAAATTTATTGGAATTTTTATCTTAGTTTCCTTTTTATATGCTTTAATATCTTCTAATTGTCTTTTCAAGTAAACATTATATCTGGCATCTGTTTCTAACTGTGCGTGCAATTCTACTGGAATTTTTTTAAGTTTTGGCCAAATCTGAAATAAATCTTTAATAAAAAAACTTCCTGACGACAAAATATCCTTAGGTGATCTAGGTTTGCCAGTCCTAGTAGAAGGTAAGTTATATTTTTTTAGCTCACTGGGTTTAGAAAATAAGCTTTCCATCATTTTATTAGCTTTATCAAGATTTTCCTTTTTTTTAAGCCAAAATTTTTCTCTTTCATAGTTAACAACCCCGAATTTAATCCCTTTATCAGTTAGACGTTGATCTGCATTATCAGAACGTAGAAGTAGTCTATATTCAGCTCTAGAAGTGAACATTCTATATGGTTCTGGTGCACCTCTTGTAATTAAATCGTCAATCATTACACCAATATAAGCTTCAGATCTATCTAGAAAAAACCACTTGGGATTATTACTCAAATTAATTGATGCATTGATCCCTGCTATTAAGCCTTGTGCCGCTGCTTCTTCATAGCCGGTTGTTCCGTTTATTTGACCAGCAAAAAATAGGCCTTTTATTGATTTTACTTCAAGAGTGCTTTTTAAGGCTCTTGGGTCCATGTAATCATACTCTATTGCATAACCATATTGATCAATAATCGCATTCTCTAATCCATTAATCGTTTTTAAGAATTCATTTTGAACCTTTTTTGGTAAACTTGTTGAAATACCGTTTGGATAAACTAAAGGACTATCTAAACCTTCTGGCTCAAGAAAGATTTGGTGCGAATTTTTTTCATTAAATCTATGAACTTTATCTTCAATACTGGGGCAATATCTGGGGCCCGAACCCTGAATTGAACCTGAAAAGACTGGAGATAGGTTAATATTTTTAGATATTATATTATGCGTGGCATCATTGGTTCTTGTTATTCCACATTCAATTTGTTTAACATTTATTTTATTATTCATGTAAGAGAAAGGTGTTGGGACAGAGTCAGCAGATTGCATTTCTACTTTTTCCCAATTAATAGTATCTTTTTTTATTCGGGGGGGAGTTCCAGTTTTCAACCTCCCAATAGGTAGTTTTAACTGCCTAATTTTTTTTGATAGAATGTCAGATGATCTATCGCCAATTCTACCAGCAGCAATTCTTTGACTGCCTATATGGATTATCCCGCCCAAAAAAGTTCCAGTGGTTAAAACTACTGACTTAGCTCGATAAAAAGTATTGTCTTCTAATATAACTCCATTAATTTGGTTACCTTCGACTTTGATGTCTTTTATCGCACCTTCAATAATAGATAAATTTTCTTGAAGCTCTAAAAGTCTTTGAATAGAACTTTTATAAAGCTTTCTATCAGCTTGAGATCTTGGACCGTGAACCGCAGGACCTCTTGAAAGATTTAACATTCTAAATTGGATACCGGATAAATCTATGGCTTTTGCCATAAGCCCGTCTAGAGCGTCTATTTCACGTACTAAATGACCTTTACCTAGCCCACCTATTGCTGGATTACATGACATTTCTCCGATTTTTTCAATGTCCATAGTAATAAGCACCGTATTTGCACCCATACGAGATGAAGAGGATGCTGCTTCTATGCCTGCATGACCTCCGCCTACAACAATAACATCAAAATTATTCATAAGTTACCTAAATTCATTTGCCAATACAAAAATTATTAAATATATCATCTAAAATCTCTTCAACGTCAATAATATTAGTTATATTTCCAATTTCTGTAGCGGCAACTCTTAAATCTTCTGCAGCAAGCTCTGGATCGTTAGACAAGTTTAAAATTGAAATTTGTTTTAACGCAGAAACAGCTTTTTTTATACCCTGAACGTGTCTTTTTCTAGTTAATAAAACACTGTCTTTGGGTTCTAATATTTTTAAATGATCTACAATGATTTTAATTAATTCTTTTATTCCTTTATGTTTTTTTACAGAAATTCTAGGCGAATCATCCTCGTAATTTTGTTTTAAATCTGATTTGGTATGAACTAATATTTTTTTTGCTCCACGTTTCAATTCTGGAACAGAAAAATCTCCACAATCTGACAAAATTAAAATTATATCTGACGCCTCTGCTTTTCTTAATGCTCTACTAATTCCAATTTTTTCAACATTTGAGTTTGTTTTTCTTAACCCTGCAGTATCATTTAATATAACAGGAAAACCATCAAAATCTAACAATACTTCTAGGACGTCTCGTGTTGTTCCCGCTTCTTCTGTTACAATTGCAATTTTTTTATTTGATAAATAGTTGATCAAAGAACTTTTACCAACATTGGGTTTGCCTAAAATAGTAACAACAAAACCATTTCTAATTCTCTCACCATAATTGCTAGATTTAATAGAATTTCTCATTTCTTTGATTAAATATGAAAGCTTTTTTTTAAACAAGGCTTCAATTTCTTGAGGAAGCTCTTCATCTGAAAAGTCGATCATGGCTTCAAGTTTTGAAAGTAAAAATATGACATCACTTCTCCATAATATTAATTTGTCATATAATGCGCCCTCATAATGTGAAATGGATAATTTGAATTGGTTTTCTGTTTCGGCATTTATTAAGTCGTTTATTCCCTCTGCTTGTGTTAAATCAATCTTACCGTTTAAAAAAGCTCTTTTTGTGAATTCACCCCTATTTGCAATCCTAAATCTACTTGTGTTTGCTAAACAGTCATATATTTTTTTTTCAATAATAAGACTTCCATGCGTGTGAATTTCAAAAACATCTTCTCCAGTAACAGATGATGGTCCAGGAAAAAAAATTACAACGGCATCATCAATCATATTATTATTTAAGTCATAAAGCCTTCTCAATGACGCAACTCTTGGTTTTGGGGGTTTAAAGGAAAATATTTTTGGTATTTTTGAAACGTCTTTTCCAGAAATTCTTATTATTTTAATTGCACTTTTTTGAGCATTAGTGGCGGATGAAAAAATAGTGTCCAATTTATTTAAACTTTATTCTTTCCTGTTTCACGTGAAACATTTTACTTATTTATTCATTGCTCGAAAAAAATCTTCATTAGATTTGCTCTGCTTTAATTTATCTGATAAAAAATCCATTGCTTCCACTGGCCCCATTTGCATTAAAATCCTTCTTAGCACCCACATTCTAGACAAAGTGTCTTTTTCTACAAGCAACTCCTCTTTCCTAGTCCCAGATTTTGTAACATCAATTGCAGGAAAAGTCCGTTTGTCAGAAAGTTTTCTGTCAAGAATAACTTCACTATTTCCAGTTCCCTTAAATTCTTCAAAAATCACTTCATCCATTCTAGAACCAGTTTCTACTAATGCCGTCGCAATAATTGTAAGAGAACCTCCATCTTCAATGTTTCTAGCAGCGCCAAAAAAACGCTTAGGCCTTTGCAGAGCGTTAGCGTCCACGCCTCCTGTTAAGACTTTACCACTTGAAGGGATCACTGTATTGTAAGCCCTAGCAAGTCTTGTAATTGAGTCTAATAAAATCACTACATCGCGTTTATGTTCAACTAATCTTTTTGCTTTTTCAATTACCATATCTGTTACTTGAACATGTCTTGATGCTGGTTCGTCAAATGTAGAACTTATAACTTCACCATTGACTGACCTTTGCATATCTGTAACTTCCTCTGGTCTTTCATCGATTAATAGTACAATTAAATAAATTTCTGGATGATTTTTTGATATTGCTTGTGCTACTGATTGAAGCATCATTGTTTTTCCAGTTCTGGGAGGCGCAACAATGAGACCACGTTGACCTTTACCCATCGGGGCAACCATCTCAACTACTCTAGTTGTTATGTCCTTATTGTTGGGATCAAACTCAGTTTCGAAATTAATTTTTTGTTGAGGATAAAGAGGTGTTAAATTGTCAAAGTTAATCCGATGCCTCACTGCTTCTGGTGATTCAAAGTTTATAGTTTCAACTTTCAATAAGGCAAAATATCTTTCTCCATCCTTTGGAGCTCTAATTTGGCCTTCTACAGTGTCTCCAGTTCTTAATCCAAACTTTCTAACTTGACTGGGCGATATATAAATATCATCAGGACCAGCTAAATAATTGGATTCTGGGGATCTTAAAAAACCAAATCCATCAGATAAAACCTCTAATACACCGTCACCATAAATTCCAATATCATTTGACGCTAACTTTTTTAGACAAGCAAACATCATATCTTGTTTTCTTAAAGTACTAGCGTTTTCAATGTCTAGGCTTTCTGCATAGATTAACAAATCAGAAGGATTTTTAGCTTTTAATTCTTTTAAGTGCATTAAATTCTCGTAAAGGGGGGTTGCTAAGTACTTTGTAGATTAGGCCTAACTATAACTAGTATAATAATTGCAATCATTAATATAGTTGGTATTTCGTTAATTATTCTGTAAAACTTAGTTCTTTTACATTTATAGCCTTTTTTAAAGTCTTTGTAAAGAATAGATAAATAAATATGAAACAGAGTAAGAATAAAATTAATAATAACTTCAGTAAAAAATAATTTTCGTGTAAGAGATAATTATTTTCATAAATTAAAATAAAACCAAAGGCGTAAGTGGCTATTAAAGCAGGTTTCATTATATATTTTAATAAACGATACTCCATTAAAAGAAAAGTAATATCTATATGACTAGAATATTCATTATCATTGTGATACACGAAAAGCCTAGGTAAATATAACAAACCAACCATTCAAGATATAACAGCCACAAGGTGTATAGATTTTATTATATCATAATACAATTATTTTTTTCATTTATAGTTTCTAACAATATCAATAACTTTTCTGACATTTTTAATTTTACAATCCGGAGTTAATCCATGACCAACACTAAAGATAAATCTATTATCTTTCATAACGTTTAAAATAGAAAGAACAATATTATCTAAATGATAACTATTAAATGGAATAAGTGAAGCTGGATCGAGGTTTCCCTGGATAGCTACTGAAGGGTTTAAATTTTTATTTATCCAATTTAAATTTACAGTCCAATCCAATGCTATACAATCAACATTGCTTTCATACGAATAATCTACTAGAGACGAACCTGCCTTAAAAGGAAAACCAATTATTGGTTTTGTGATGTTTTTCGATTTTAAAATACTAATAATTTTAGCAGTGGGATTAATAGCACACTCCTTAAAAAAATTATTAGGTATCATATGAGACCAAGAGTCAAATAACATTAAAACATCTGCACCTGCGTTGGCTTGCATTTCAAGTTTTTCTGCAACATAAATAGATAATGTATCAATTAATTCCATAAACCATTTATTTGAATTCCATAGAGCTTTTCTGGTATTTATAAAATCTTTACTACTCTGACCTTCAATCATATAACAAGCTAGTGTCCATGGTGCACCAGCAAAACCTATTAAACTTGTAGATTGAGGTAATTCATTTCTTAAGATAGATATTGACATTTCTAAAGGTTCAAGCTTCTGAAAAATATTCATATTTTTCAAAATTTTTGTTTCATCAGGAACCATAGGTTGTAATTTTGGACCAACACCCTTAATAAAATCTACTTTTCTGTTCATTGCCCATGGGATCATCAATATATCTGAAAACACAATTGCAGCGTCTAAATCGTAATATTTTAACGGTAGCTTTGTGCTTTCAACAATCAATTTTGTGTTTAAACAGAAGTCTATAAAATTATCCGCTTTGTTGCGTATTTCAAAGTACTCTGGAATGTGTCTACCTGCTTGTCTTAAAAACCAAATTGGTGTGCTAGAATACTCATGTTTAAAGAATTTACTCAGTACATCGTTCATAGTAACTTAACTTTTCAGAAGTAATTTTAGTTGTAGTAGTGTTTAATTATTGTGGATAAGAAAATTGTCAAAATATTATCCACAAGTTATTAAAATATAACTAGTTTAAATATAATAAAAATTCGATTTATTAACAATTTATAATTTTTTTTTTCCATTTTACTCAGATGTTGTTAAAACAATAATAAATGCATACTCTGTTTATATAGATTAATTTATTATCAAATAGGTTGTATTTATCAACAGTTTATTTACAGGCAAAATTGAACATTAATGATAATTATTGGTATTACAGGCTCTATAGGAATGGGTAAGTCCACTATTGCTAGTATGTTAAAGAAATTTAAGATACCCGTTTTTGACTCAGATGCAGAAGTTAAAGATATATTAGAATATAATGATGCAGTAAAAAAACAAATATATGACTTATGGCCTGAGGTTGTTTTAATTGAAAAAAGCGACAAAAAAATAGATAAAAATTTATTAGGTAAAAAAATCTTTAGTAATAAGAAATATAGGAGTATTTTGGAAGGTATCATACACCCGCAAATTGAAGAAAGAAGGAGTGGATTTATAAAAAGCGTAGGAAAATCAGCTATAGTAGCACTTGATGTTCCCTTATTATATGAAACAGGAACTGATAAGATTTGTGACGATATATTTTTGGTATATGCAAACGCAGAAACGCAGAAAAGGAGAGTATTAGCAAGACCAGGTATGAATCAAAAAAAACTAAATCTTATAAAAAAGGCTCAATGGGATGATCAAAGGAAAAAAGATAAAAGCCCATATTTAGTTACCACCTCTTATGGAAAGTCTATTAGTCTAATTATAATCACTGTTTATTTAATAATTATAATCTTTAAAAAGAAAGTTTTAAAGTTGTGAGAGAAATTGTCTTAGATACTGAAACAACAGGACTAGATGTCAACAACGGGGACAGAATAGTTGAAATTGGTATGGTAGAGTTAGAGAATCATGTTCAAACAGGTTCTTATTTCCATTTTTACTTAAATCCAGAAAAGGAGTCAAATCCTAAAGCGTTACAGATTCATGGACTAACTACAGAATTTTTAAAGGACAAGCCTAAATTTATTGATATTGCAGACCAATTCATTGATTTTGTCTCAGATAGTAATATCATAATACACAACGCACCCTTTGATGTAGGATTTATTAACTCAGAGTTGAGGAAGTGTGAAAAAGAAAGGCTAAATGAAAATCTAATTATTGACTCATTATTGTTAGCTAAAAAACATTTCCTTGGTCAATCAGTAAGTTTAGACTCCTTGTGTAGAAAATTTGATATAGATATATCTGATCGTGAGGTCCATGGTGCACTTAAAGATGCGAAACTATTGGCTTATGTATATTTAGAATTGATAGGAGGAAGGCAAACAAAATTAGAATTTAATTCGGAATCTATGTATCCAGATTTAAATCAAGAAATATCACCGACTAACATTAAAAGTTTATATCAGAAAAAGGAAAGAAGAGCTTTTAAGAATACATATTTAGATATTTCTGATTATGAATTACATAAAAAAATTATTGAAGAAATACCTAATAGCATCTGGGAAAAGATAAAAAATTAGTTTTTAACTAAATTAAAATCAACGTCTTCTAAAGTTATTTTTATACTTCCTCCTTTATTAGTAATATCCTCAATTATTGACCTCACAAATGGTAATATCAATTTTGCTCCTGCCTTTGTTAAATCAGCTTGGTTATATGTTTTATTATTCAAAATCTTAAAAAATCCAAAATAATCTAATTCTAAAACTAAAAGTTTATTTCCACTTTTTTTAGAAGAGCATTCACAAGAATATTTCACAACAACACTGAAAAAGTTGTTCTCGAATGATGTTTGAACAAAGCTCATATTTTGAGAAATATTACTATTTTTATTATTTTCTAAATTATTTTCTTGTATAGACTGGGGGTTTTCGAACGATAAATCTTTTATGTAATGCTTAATTATTTCTATACTAGATATCTCATTTTCGTTTACATTATTCATTAAAAGTCCTAAATTATTAATTTTTAATTAATATTAAAAAAATGAATATTAATAAATATTAATTTTTAATTTTTTGTATATGATAATATCAAGAATTATCAATTATAACAAACGGTGTTACAAACATGCAGAATGGGTTTCCATATATAGATATATTAATTTTTGGAGTTATAGCAATTTTTTTAATTTTTAGATTGAAAAATATTTTAGGTACAAAGACTGACTTCGAAGAAAGTGGTTTAAACGAAAAAAAACAATCTAAACAATATTCAAACGTAATATCATTAAAATCTAATAATGATGATCTAGCTAATGAAGAAATTGATAAAATTAAGAAAGTAGACTCTAATTTTGACACAGTTAATTTTTTAGATGGTTCAAAAACTTTTTTTGAGATGGTTCTTAAAAGTTTTGTTAGTGGCAATTTAGACAATGTGAAAAATTTTATAAAACCGTCAGTTTTAAAAAGTTTTAAAGGAGCTATTGATGACAGAAATAAGGAGAATGAAACATTAATAATTGACTTGAAATCTATTGAAAAAAACAAAATTGTATCATCAGTAGTTACTAAATCTTCAATTAAGATTAACGTTTTTTTTGAAACATTACAAATTACAGCGTTAATGGATAAACACGAAAAAATTATTGATGGTGATATAAATAAAGAAATTCTTGTAAAAGACGAATGGATTTTTGAAAAAAAAATAAATGATCAAAATCCTAATTGGACTTTAATAGAAACAAAAAGTTTGTAAAATAATGTCTCCTATTTCAAAAAGTGATAAGCAGATCTGGGAAAACTATGTTGCAAATTTTAATAGTTTTAATATTAATTTCGTAAACAATAAAAAAAATCTAGTAAATATTAAAAAAAAAAATTTTTCAGCAACCCGGCTAAAAGTTTTTAAAAAAGATAAAAATAACAATCCTGAAGGAGTTATAGATCTCCACGGTTATAGATTACGTACAGCTAAAGTAGTTTTGCATAATTATATAGTCAATGCTTATGAAAAAAATATTAGAAATATTTTGATTATAACTGGTAAAGGCCAAAATAATAGAGGTGCTTTGAGAAAAGAAGTTCCTATATGGTTAAACGATAAAGTATATATGAATTTATTAATTAATTACGAAACGGCCCCAAGTAAACTTGGTGGTACAGGTGCTTTGTTGGTTAGAATTAAAAATAAGTATAAATCTCAATTAATATAATTCTTTGGATAATTTATGAAAAAATCTAATAAAAAAAGAATATCTATTATTAATAGAAATACCAATGAAACAAAAATAAATGTCAAAGTAGAATTAGATGGAACAGGAAACAATTCAATTTCTACTGGTTTACCTTTTTTTGATCACATGCTAGAGCAATTATCTAAGCATAGTTTAATTAACCTTGAACTAAGCTGTTTTGGTGATTTAAAAGTAGATGCGCATCATACCATGGAAGATTGTGGTTTGGCTCTAGGCAATGCAATCAAAGACGCGTTGGGAGATAAAAGAGGCATAAGACGTTACAGCTTTAATTATTTACCAATGGATGAGTGTCTTACTAGGTGTTGTTTGGATATATCAGGACGTCCATGGCTTATTTGGAACGTTTTTCTACCAAACATAACTATTAAAAACATAGAAACAGAAATATTTAGAGAGTTTTTTCAATCACTTTCGCAAGCTGCTGGGTTTACAATACATATTGAAAATCTGTATGGTAAAAACACTCATCATATTATTGAGTCTTGTTTCAAAGCTTTAGCAATAAGTTTGAGAAATGCTATTAGTATTGACTTAAAAAATTTAGATAATATACCTTCCACCAAAGGCACATTATTAGGAAATAGTTAATATGGACTTAATCATAATTGATTATGGGTCTGGAAATCTTAGGTCCGTTGAAAATGCTTTTAGTAACGCTATTTCTGACAGTAGCCTAAAGTGTAAAATTATAGTTACAAGTAATATCAACATTATCGCTGCGGCAGATTTTTTGGTCTTACCTGGAGTTGGCTCATTTCCTGATTGTAAAAGTGGTTTACAAAATATAAAAGGTCTGAATGAAGTGTTATCTGAACAAGTTCTTTTTAAAAAGAAAAAATTTCTTGGTATTTGCGTTGGAATGCAGTTGATGTTTGATTATAGTTTAGAAAAAATAAAAACTTCAGGCTTTGGCTGGTTGAGTGGTAACTTTAACAAGATAAAAACTTTCGGCTTAGATTACTTGGGAAGAGATTTTAAAGTTCCACACATGGGATGGAATAGTTTACTACTTGAAAAAGATAATCATCCAATACTTAGACATATAAGTGAAAAAGATCAATATTATTTTGTTCACTCTTACTGTTTAGAGGGCAATCAATCTGATCAATTAATTGCCAGCACTAATTATTGTCATCAAATTCCTGCAATTGTTGGACAAGAAAATTATTTAGGAGTGCAGTTTCATCCAGAAAAAAGTAGTTTATCAGGTCAGAAGTTGATTTCTAATTGGCTTAAATGGAGTTGTTAGGTGAAAGATAATAAATGAAAAAAAGTACAAATAAATATAACGTAAAGGCTGAAATTTGCAAAAATTTAAACAAAGTTGATTTACAAGAACTTTGTGATGCAACAGAAGAAGCTATTATAGGTGGAGGTGGGTTTGGATGGATATCACCACCATCTAATAGAACGTTACAAAATTATTGGAAAGGGGTTTTGTTGATACCTGAACGAATTCTTATTATAGGAAAGCTTGATAATGTTATAGCTGGTTCGGTTCAATTAATAAAGCCCGCTAAAAATAATGAAGCACAATCACATTCTTGTACTTTAAGCACCTTTTTCTTTGCACCCTGGGCAAGAGGTTTTGGTCTAGCAAAAGCGGTGTTTAAAAAAGCAGAGTTAAAAGCTAAACAAGATGGGTTTAAAGTAATAAATCTTGAAGTTAGAGAAACGCAGTCTAGGGCTATTCAATTATATGAACAAGCAGGTTTTACAAAGTCTGGGGTTAATCCAAAATCAGTTTTCATAGACGGCAAATATATAGCTGGTTATTATTATTTTAAAGAATTATGAAATGAAAGAAGAACATTTTATTTTATACCCTGCTATAGACATTAAGGATGGCAAATGTGTTAGGCTTTTATTTGGAGATATGCAAAAAGAAACCATTTATAATAATGATCCAATAGATCAAGCTATGTGGTTTGTAGATCAGGGTGCAAAATGGTTGCATATTGTAGATCTTGACGGTGCTGTTGTAGGAAAGAGTATTAATAAAACTATAATACAAAAACTTTCAAAAACTTTTCAAAATAAAGTGAAGATCCAATTGGGTGGTGGAATTAGAAATATTGAGAATATTGATTTCTGGTTGCAAAACTCTGTTGAAAGATTGATTTTAGGTACCTTAGCATTAGAAAATCCAGATTTCGTTAAAGGCTTAGAAAATGAATATTATAAAAAAATTGTAATTGGTGCAGATGTTAGAGACGGAATGATTGCTTCAAATGGTTGGAAAAATCAATCTAATATTAAAGCCGTGGATTTAATTAATAAATTCAATCCTTCCATAATTAGCTCTGTAATATATACTGACATATCAAGAGATGGAAGTTTGAAGGGAGTTAGTCTTAATGAGACCAAAAACTTTGCTAAATCTATTCCACATCCTGTTATTGCCTCTGGGGGAGTTTCATCATTAAATGATATTATGAGATTAAGTGATGAATTTTCAAATGGAATTGAAGGAGTTATAATTGGAAGAGCATTATACGACAAACAGTTTACTTTTGCAGAGGCTTTAAATAAAATTCAAAAGGCAAAATTTTAATGTTATCAACAAGAGTTATTGCTTGCCTTGATGTTCACGATGGAAGAACAGTAAAAGGAATTAACTTTGTCGATTTAAAAGACGCAGGTGATCCAGTTGAGCAAGCTAACCTATACAGTAAAACAGGCGCTGATGAAATTTGTTTTTTGGATATTTCTGCTACATACGAAAAAAGAAAAACAATGTTTGATGTAATCTCAAAAACAGCTGAGTCATGTTTCGTTCCTCTTACTGTAGGAGGGGGAGTTAATAATTTGAATGATTTTCGTGAATTGTTAAAATGTGGAGCAGACAAAGTATCAGTTAACTCTTCAGCTGTATCAAATCCAAAAATAATAAAAGATTCTTCTGATAAGTTTGGGAACCAATGTGTTGTATTGGCAATTGATGCTATAGAGAGTGAAACTATGCCTTGTGGATATGAAGTGACTACACATGGAGGAAGAAAAAAAACAAATATTGATGTTCTAAATTGGGCGAAACAGGGAGTTGAAAATGGAGCAGGTGAAATTTTATTAACATCGATGACTGCGGATGGAATGAAGGCTGGCTATAATCTGCACCTTACTAAGCTAATATCTGAAAATGTTCCTGTACCCGTAATAGCATCAGGTGGAGCAGGTAACCCTAAAGATATGGTAGATGTTGTCCTTAAATCCGGTGCTTCAGCAGTTTTAGCCGCGTCTATTTTTCATTTTGGTATTCATTCAATATCATCAGTGAAAAAAGAGATGTTAAAAAATGGAATTCTTGTAAGAGATTGTGAAAATTAAAATGAACGATCAATTTATTAGAGAAATGTATGATAGTTTAAAGAAAAGGAAAAATAAAAGCAAAAATAAGTCTTACACGTCATATTTAATAAAGAATCCTGAATTATTAGGAAAAAAAATAGGTGAAGAATCTTCAGAACTAATAATTGATTTTATTAAAAAAAACAAGGATGGTGTTATTAATGAATCAGCAGACCTTATATACCATTTACTAGTGTTATGGGTATCAACGGGCATAGATCCTAGAGAAGTATGGGAGGAATTATCTAATAGAAAGTCAAAATCAGGGTTTGAAGAAAAAAACAGCAGGAGTTAGAGCATGAATAAAAGCTATGATAAACAAAATATATTTGCAAAAATATTAAGATCTGAAATTCCATGTAACAAAATACTAGAAAATAAACACGCTCTCGCTTTTTCTGATATTAATCCACAGTCACCTATTCATATTTTAATAATACCTAAAAATGCGTATTTAAATTTTCATGATTTTATGGAAAACGCTTCAATTAAAGAAATGGAATCTCTTTGGAAATTAGTTAATGAAGTAATAAAATTAAATAAAATCTCAAAAAAGGGATTTAGAATTATAACTAATTCTGGAGATGATGGTAATCAAGATGTACCTCATTTTCATGTACATGTTTTGGGAGGAAAGAATTTAGGCAGCATGATGAACTAAACACTGAGCTTATTTTCTATAAAATCCCAAAAAATCTCTTCAATCGCTATTGAGTCGTAAGATCTTATTTCTCTTATACCTGTAGGTGAAGTAACATTAATTTCAGTTATATAATCACCAATAATATCTACTCCTACAAAATACAATTCTTTATCTTTTAAGGATTGAGAGATTTCATTACAAATAAATTTGTCTCTCTTTGTCAAAGTTGTTTTTTCTGGTTTTCCACCAACATGCATATTTGATCTACTTTCTCCCTTTTCAGGAATTCTATTAATAGCTCCCACAACTTCACCATTAACTAAAATAATCCTTTTATCTCCATTTCTAACATCGCTTAAATATTCTTGTACCATAAGAGGTTCACTATTTTGGGTAAAAAACATTTCTAAAATTGAATTAAAGTTCTCATCTTTAGGTAGAACATGAAAAACACCTTGGCCACCATTACCGTATAGAGGTTTAATTATTATATCTTTGTATTCCTTTCTAAAATCTTGAATTATTGTTGGGTTTCTGCTTATTAAAGTTTTAGGCATTAAATGTGAGAAATTTGTTACAAATATTTTCTCTGGTGCATTCCTAACTTCATATGGGTTGTTAACAACTAATACAGAATTTGAAAGTTTTTCTAAAATGTGAGTGGCCGTAATATACGACATATTAAAAGGTGGATCCTGTCTCATTAATACTACATCATAATGATTTAAAGATGACATTTCTTTATCATGATATTTATAATCATGAGTTTCATTCTGATACGTTAATTCTATTTTACAAATATTTGCAAAAACTTGACCAGATCTTAAGAGAAGGTCATCTGGCTCAAAAAAGTTTATTTCATGGTTCCTAGCTTGAGCCTCAAGAGCTAGAGCAAAAGTGGTGTCACCTTTAAGATTAAGCTTTTCGAAGGGGTCCATGAGAAAAGCAATTTTTAAATTACTTTTCATCTTTCATCATCATTTATAATGATATAATTATATACTTCTTTTACAAATCTTGCGCTTGATGCATGATTTTTAACAATTAGCATCTCTTCTTTACTGCTTGCAACTCCACTTATGTAAGCTGTGTCATTCACAACATCTATCGAAAAATTTATACTGTTAACAACTTTATCTGACATAATACGTGCTCTTATTTCCCCCAACGAAGCTATATCTCTTGCTATATTTTTAATCGAAGAAGTATCAGTTATTTGAAGTTCGTTGTTCACTTCATTAACGCCTCGAACACTCCAAGATAATTTAGTAAATTCAATTTTTTCACTTGGTTTCTTTACTTTACCTGTTATCAAAACAGAGCCATTATTTACAAATATTTTGGTATCTCTTATTAAATTTTTATCCAGTTTAAATATTAAATTTGATATTTTTGTTTTAATAACATTATCATTTAATGTAGTGCCTATACCCTTTTCTTTTGAAGCGGCACCTAGAGACACCATGCCGATAGTTGCCAATGGTGCACATGATTGTAATAAAAAAGTAATAATAGAAACAAACAATAAATTTTTCATTTTTTATACCTTTGCATAATTGTGTAAATTTGGATAAATATGATCTAATTTCATAGTATTATTTTTTAGTTATAAGTTTTTTTTAATTTTTACAGCTTCATTGTAGATTAATTTTCTTGAAAAATTAGTCTGTTCAATTGTTAAATCAACAGTATCACGAAGTGAAAATTTTTGAAGTTTCTTTTTTATGTTAAATCTCAATGCATTAATGTTCATATTGTCGTTTTTAGTATAGCCACCAATTATAATTACAATTTCTCCTTTTAAAGGTTTATTGTTTAATTGTTTCTCATTAATTAAACTTTCAATGTTTTCTAAATCACTTGAAATTATATCTTCATAAATTTTAGTAAGCTCCCTTGTTATCGAAATTTTTCTATTTCCATAGATGTTAAGCATTACATTCAGAGTATCAATTAACCTTAAACAAGTATCAAACCATACACCCGTCATCGGATATGATTTAGTTAGAGTAAACTGTTTTATTTTTGTATTTCTCTTTGCCGATACAAAACCGCCAAAATAAAATTGATTTGTAGGGAGACCAGATAATATTAAACCGTTTATTACAGATGAAGGACCAGGTGCGTGTGTGACTCTGATTTTATTTAAATAGCACTCTTGAACAAGTTTATAACCAGGATCGGAAATTAGTGGTGTTCCTGCATCGCTAACCAATCCGATACTTTTGTTTAAAAGAAGTTGTTTTAATATATAGGGTCTTTTAATTGCAGCATTATTATCATTATAAGAGATCATGTTTTTATGATTTATGTTGAGGTGAGATAATAATTTTTTAGTTCTTCTTGTGTCTTCACATAATAATATATCGATAAAATTGAAAAGTTGAATTGCTCTTAGGCTAATATCACTAAAATTTCCAATTGGGGTAGCTATAATGTATAAACAACCTTGAACATCTTCAATTTCACAGTCATTCGGATTTTTTTGATGTTCTTTACTTAATTTTTTCAATAGATTACCTTAATTGTCATAACGAAATATTAAGTGCGTATTCATGTATAATTTTAATTCAAAATATAATCCTTTTATATATTTTTGTATATTATTAATGATTAATGGATGCCAAAATAATGGAGATAAATTAATATTGGAAAATAAAATTTCAACAGCAATTCCAAAAAATGACAAATTAGTTTTAAACTACAAAAATTTTTCCAAAGATAAAGTATCTAAAAGTAAAATAATCTTAAATAAAAAAGAAGATATAATGAAACAAAAAAACAATGATGTAATTTTTGAATTCAGAAATGAAAGGTTACTTCAAGGAAGAGATAAATCTAAATTTACAGAAAAAACAAAAACAAAAAAAGCTTTATCAGCAGTTTTTAAAATGTTAGAGCAAAACTTAAGTCCAAGTAATGATAATTTAAATTTGAATAGTAGTGGTGAAATTTCATTAGATAATAGATATTTTGATGTAAAAAAAAATGATACTCATTACAAGAACATCTTAGTTTTTCTTCCATTAACGGGTTCTTATTCAAATTATGGTGTAAAAATAAGAAAAGCATTAGATCTTAGTGTTTTAAATTCTAGTAAGAATAAAATCAAAATTATTTATTTTGATACGGGCAAAAACATTAATAAAAAAACTATAAGTAAATTATTTGATAATTTAAAACCTACTCTAATTATAGGACCGTTTAGGAGAGAAATTTTATTAGATATTAAGCCTATAGCTAAATCTAAATTTATACCAATACTTACATTTTCAAACGACATATCATTAAGAGAAAATAACATTTGGTTGTTAGGATTCTCGCCAGAAGAACAAGTGGAAAGTGTAATTTCATGCGCTCTTAGTCATGGATATAAAAATTTTGGGTTAATCGCTCCTGATAATTATTATGGCAGAATTTTAACAAATGCATCTATAGACTTAATAACTGATTATAAAAATAATAAGTATGACAAAATTTTACTTAATAATAATGAAATAAATAATAAATCAAAATTATTTTCAATTTTAAAAACTTTCTTAAAATTTAACGAAAATCAAACTCTACACTCTAGGTTTGATTCAATTCTTATAGGTGGTAGTAAAGAGTTCGTTTTAGAAATAGCCCCACTATTGGCATTCTTCAATGTAGATTCTAAGTATGTAAAAATTCTAGGCACTGAAAAATTTAATACTAAAGAAATCAAAAACGAACCTTCACTAGAAAAGGCTTGGTTTCCTGCTATCGTAAGTAAAAATGAAAAAGATTTTAGAATTTATTGGCGAAAAATTTGGGGGGATAATATAAATTATTTTTCAAACGCTGGTTTTGATTCAGGTAATATTGGTATAAATTATGTTGATAAACAAAAAGATGGTTCAAGTTTTTTAAAAAACATTTCAGGTCCAATTACAGGTCTAACTTTAAAACCTGGTGGCTATGTAAAAAAACCTATTAATGTCATGCAAATAGAAAGTCTAGGAAAAATAACTAACATTGAACAATGTAGTAACTTTAATGATTAAACAAGAAATCAATTATACTATCTAATTTAATCATATAATTTTCTTCTACTTTTAACATATCATTTTTAACTTTTAGTATTTTCTTATTTTGTAATTTTTTAAAAGTATGACCCTCTATTATAGATTTATCAAACAACTTGAAAGTCTCTATTCCTTCATATAATCTAAGTCCCATTGTTAATGTATCAATATCCGAAGTTTCGTCATTAAAAAAATTAATATTTTCAAATTCTGATTTATGTATATTTTTAGATAACCAAGTTTTTGGATTCTTATAATTTTGATACTCGACTCGTTTAATATTTTGCTTTGATGACCATAATCTTCCATATGCTCCCGGACCTATACCTATCCAGTTTTCGGATTTCCAATAGTTTTTATTATGTTTGCATTCAAAACCGTTTTTTGCATAATTTGACACTTCATATTTTAAAAAATTGTAATCGTTTAATATTTCGTTAGACTTTTCATAAAAATCAGCTGCGTGATCAGTATCAATTACATTTAACAAACCTTTTTTATAGTCTGTATGAAATCTTGTACCATTTTCAATAGTAAGTTGGTAAAGTGACAAATGTTGTAAATCATTCTTTCTAAGAAATACTTCCAATTCATTTGTCCAATGCAACAGTTTTTGACCATAAAAGGCGTATATTAAATCTACAGAAACATTATTAAATGTTTTCATTGCATGGTCTACAGCTAATTGTGCATCTAAACTACTATGATGTCGTCCTAGAAATTTTAAATTTTCATCATTTAATGACTGTACTCCAATAGATATTCTATTAATTCCTACCTCTTTTAAATTATTGAATTTTTCTTTTTCGTAGGAGCTTGGATTAGCTTCAAGCGAAATTTCTACATTTTCCTCAAACCCAAACAAATTTGAAGCAGTTCTTAAAATACTATCAATTATTTCTAGAGGCATTAGTGAAGGTGTTCCCCCTCCAAAAAAAACAGCATTTAAATTATTAAAACTCACGTTGTGATGTAGAAGTTGTTCATTCATTTCAAGCAATTGATTTGTGTATGATTTGATCCATTGTTTAACGTCAAATGCTTCGTTTACATGAGAATTAAAATCACAATAAGGACATTTTGACGCACAATAAGGCCAGTGAATATAAAGGCTCAATAATTTATCTTTATTCTCGATCAACACTTCAAATCAGGAAAACATAAATTTATTAATTTATTAAAAGCAATAGATCTATGGCTTATTTTATGTTTGAAATTTGGATCCATTTCAGCAAAAGTCAAGTCATACCCCAATGGTTTAAAAATAGGATCATAACCGAAGCCTTTATTCCCTTTAGGAGGCCATGAAAATTTACCATGTACTTTTCCAGAAACTGTAACATCGAATTTATCAGGCCAAGAAATTGACAAAGAACAAATGAAAAAACAATCGTAGTTAGGCCGTCTTACTTTCTTAATAGCAGTATTAACTTTATGCATTGCTGAATCAAAGTCTTTGTTCGAACCAGCCCATCTTGCAGAGTAAATACCAGGTTCATTGTTAATATCAG
Source organism: uncultured SAR116 cluster alpha proteobacterium (assembly GCA_902514865.1). Lineage (GTDB taxonomy): Bacteria > Pseudomonadota > Alphaproteobacteria > Puniceispirillales > Marisalimonadaceae > Marisalimonas. The sequence continues at coordinate 9,582 of CABXSI010000003.1, read as the reverse complement.
AAAAACATATTCCGCTATCATCTGATATGCTTGGTAATCCTGTTTTTTGAGTTACAAAAGTAGATTTAATTAATGCATTTTCTTCAAATGTTGCACCATTTTCTTCCGGTTCCTCGATATGAAAATCATAAACAGATAAAATTTCAATATTCAAGGGTGCCAATAAAGCTTTAATCTCAATTATCTTTCCTTTATTATGGCTGGCTATAACTAATTTTTTATCTTTAAAAATTCGTTCATTCATTAAACTAATCCAAATTAAGAGCATGTCTTTGAATTTTGAAAATACGCTTCGTACCGTGTTCAGCCAAATCTAACAAATTAAGAAATTGTCTTTTATTGAAAGGTTTTTCTTCTGCAGTAGTTTGAATTTCAACAATACCATTATTTGCTGTCATAACAAAATTTCCATCTGTTTCAGCAGATGAGTCCTCTTCATAATCAAGATCAATTATCTCTTTGTTTTTCCAAATACCACAAGAAATTGCACCTACTTGATCTAATATTGGATTTTCTGAAATTTTTCCAGATTTAAGTAAAAAATTAATTGCCCCATAAAGTGCAACCCAAGCCCCAGTAATAGATGCTGTTCTCGTTCCACCGTCTGCTTGAATTACGTCACAATCTATTTTAATTTGATTTTCTCCTAATTTTTTCAAATCTACAATTGATCTGAGTGATCTTCCGATTAGTCTTTGTATTTCTTGGGTGCGGCCAGATTGTTTACCTTTAACAACTTCTCTATCCATTCTTAAATGCGTTGATCTTGGTAACATACCATATTCAGCTGTAATCCACCCTTTTCCTGAGCTTCTTAACCAAGGTGGTAGTTTAGTATCGACGGATGCAGTACAGAAAACATGAGTGTTACCAAACTTAGCCATGCATGAACCCTCTGCATAAGGGGAGACTTGAGATGCTAACGATACTTCTCTCATTTCATTATATTGTCTATTTGAGGGTCTGATAAACATAAATACTCACTATTCCATTAAGAAAATTATAATTAAGAAATAACTTAAAACATACTAAAGTTGTATTTACAATTATTATAAAATTTTACCCCTTGCAAATTTTATAAAGATTTATTATTTGAACATAATTATAATTATCTGTGGAGTGAAAATTGTCTGAAAAAAAAGGTAAAATTAAAATAGATAATGACGTTAATTATGAAGATGAAAAGATAGAAAAAACTGAAAAAATTTCTGATGAAAATCTTGCTGACATTAATAGTGAGTTTGATGAATCTGAGATTGAAAATAATAATAGTCTTGAAAATCAAGTTAAAGATTTAAAAGACCAATTAATGCGTTCATTGGCAGACAGTGAAAATTTAAGAAAGCGTACGATTAAAGAAATCGAATATGCTAAAAAATATAGCCACATTACTTTTGTAAGAGATTTAGTTTCTTCTGTTGACAATTTACAAAGAGCTTTAGAATCTGTGCCTAAGGATAAGTCTGAATTATCAGAACCTGTAAAGAATTTAATCATAGGTTTAGATATAGTTGAAAAAGAAATAATTAGTACTTTTGAAAAGCATAATTTAAAGCAAATTTGCCCCTTGGGTCAAAAGTTTGATTATAACTTTCATCAGGCTATGTTTGAAGTTCCAACAAATGAAAGTGAACCCGGTATTGTTGTTGAGGTTTCCCAAAAAGGTTATTTATTACATGACAGACTTGTTAGACCCGCAATGGTAGGTATCTCAAAAGAAATTAAAGATGAAGAAGTTAAAGAAAAAAAAACAGATGAAGTTTAATTATGATAATTAAATTTTTCATAATCTTGTAAATACAACAACTTAACCCATATAAAGCATGTTGTAATTCAAATTTAGGGAGTTTTTAAATGGCTAAAGTTATTGGTATTGATTTGGGTACTACTAATTCATGTGTATCTGTTATGGACGGAAAATCACCAAAAATCATTGAAAACAGTGAAGGTGCAAGAACCACTCCTTCTATGGTTGGTATCACTGATGATGAAAGATTAGTTGGCCAACCAGCTAAAAGACAAGCTGTTACGAATCCTGAAAACACTCTATTTGCAATCAAAAGACTAATTGGCAGAAGGAATGACGATAAGTATTCAAAGAAGTTTTCTGAACTAGTGCCTTATAAAATTGTATCTGCCAAAAATGGAGATGCTTGGGTTGAGGCTAATGGACAAGAATACGCACCTTCAGAAGTTTCAAGTTTTATCTTAAGAAAACTTAAAGAAGACGCGGAAGCATTTCTTGGAGAAACAGTTGATAAGGCAGTAATTACTGTTCCAGCTTACTTTAATGATGCTCAAAGACAAGCTACAAAAGATGCTGGGAAAATAGCAGGTTTAGAAGTATTAAGAATTATTAATGAGCCAACAGCTGCAGCTTTAGCATACGGTCTTGATAAGAAAGAAAGCGGAACGATTGCTGTATACGATCTTGGCGGAGGTACGTTTGATGTTTCTATCCTTGAGGTAGGAGATGGTGTTTTTGAAGTTAAATCTACAAATGGAGATACATTTTTAGGTGGTGAAGATTTTGACCAACGTATAATAGATTATATTGCTGAGCAATTTAAAAAAGACAATGGAATTGATTTAAGATCGGACAAATTAGCTCTTCAAAGAATGAAAGAGGCTGCAGAAAAAGCTAAAATAGAACTTTCAAGCGCGGCTCAAACGGATGTAAATTTGCCTTTTGTTACTGCAGACGCAAGTGGTCCAAAGCATTTGAATGTTAAATTAACAAGATCTCAGTATGAGGGTCTTGTCGATGACTTAATTACTAAAAGTATTGATCCTTGTAAAGCAGCTCTTAAAGATGCTGGAGTAAGTGCAAGTGACATTGACGAGGTGATTTTGGTAGGAGGAATGACTCGAATGCCAAAAATCATTGAAGCTGTTACTACCTTTTTTAAAACAGAACCTCACAGAGGTGTTAACCCTGATGAGGTTGTAGCCTCAGGCGCTGCAATTCAGGGTGGAGTGTTAATGGGAGACGTAAAGGACGTACTTTTACTCGACGTGACACCTTTATCGCTAGGAATTGAAACATTAGGTGGAGTATTTACTCGATTGATTGATAGAAATACAACTATACCTTCAAAAAAATCTCAAATATTTTCAACTGCTGAAGATAATCAATCTGCTGTTACCATTCGTGTATCTCAAGGTGAAAGAGAAATGGCATCAGACAATAAATCGCTAGGAGAGTTTAATCTCGAAGGTATTGCTTCAGCACCTAGAGGCGTTCCTCAAATAGAAGTGACTTTTGACATTGATGCTAATGGAATAGTTAATGTTAGTGCTCAAGATAAAGCTACTGGTAAAGCTCATAATATAACCATTCAAGCTTCTGGTGGTCTTGATGATAATGAGATTGAAAGAATGGTTAAAGAAGCTGAGGATAACGCAGAAGCAGATAAAGAAAAAAGAGAAGCTATTGATGTTCGAAATCAAGCTGAATCAATGATACATGGTGCTGAAAAGTCCTTAACTGACTTAGGAGATAAAGCAGATCCTAGCGCTAAAAGTGAAGTAGAAGATGCAATTGGAGAGGTAAAAACATCACTTGAAGGTGAAGATATAACAGTTATAAAAGATAAAACATCCGCTTTATCTGCAGTAATGATGAAAATGGGAGAAGCAGCTTATAAGTCAAATCAAGAAAATAATTCAGAAAACCCTGAATCAACTGACACTTCAAATGAAAACAAAGAAGATGTTGTGGATGCTGACTTTGAAGAAGTTAAGGATAACGAAGAAAAAAAAGACGCTTCCTAAATATATACAGATATACTTAAGGTATAAAAATGGCACGTGATTATTACGATATACTAGGTTTATCTAAATCAGCATCAGATAGTGAAATTAAGTCTTCGTATCGTAAACTAGCCATGAAATACCATCCTGACAGAAATCCAGGTGATAAAAAAGCCGAAGAAAAATTCAAAGAAATTTCTGAATCCTATGAAATTCTCAAGGATCCTCAAAAAAAGGCAGCATATGACCAGTACGGTCATGCAGCTTTTTCTCAAGGTACTAGTGGAGGAGCTTCTGGAGGATTTTCAGGATTTGGGAGCGGTGGATTTTCTGACATATTTGAAGATATGTTTGGGATGGGAGGTGGTTCTGAAAGAAGATCAGCATCTACAGGATCTGACTTAAGATATGACTTATCGGTATCACTAGAGCAAGCTTACTCAGGTGATCAAGTTGAAATATCTTTGACAGTACCAACTAAGTGTGAATCTTGTAATGGATCAGGAGCTAATAAAGGATCTCAACCAAAACAATGTAGCCATTGTGGTGGTTATGGAAAAGTAAGAGCGCAACAAGGTTTCTTTACGATTGAAAGAACATGTGCAGCGTGTTCTGGTGCAGGCGAAATCATTGGAGATCCTTGTAGAGTTTGTAAAGGTCAGGGACGAGTAAATAAAAATAAAAAACTTTCTGTAAATGTGCCTGCAGGTGTAGATAATGGGACCCGAATTCGCCTTTCAGGTGAGGGAGAAGCTGGTGCAAGGGGCTCATCACCAGGTGATTTATATATTTTCATTGATATTAAAGACCACTCTATATTTCAAAGAGATGGAAAAGATACATTTATTGAGGTTCCTGTATCATTTATTGACGCTGTTTTAGGGAATTCAATACAAGTTCCTTGTATCGATGGTTCAAAAGCCAAAATGAACTTAAGTTCTGGCACACAAAGTGGTACTCGTTTACGAATGAAAGGTAAAGGTATGCCCGGTCTTCGAGGTGGAGCTAGAGGTGATCAGTATGTACAAATAAATGTGGAGACGCCAGTTGGTATTTCAAGAAAACAAGAAGATTTATTTAAACAAATTAAAGATTTAGGTGTGGACAAAATTAGTCCCAAGACTAGTAGATTTAAAAAACTAATACAATAATCATTATTTTTGTATAACAATAATTTATGTAATTGTAAAAAAGAGCTAAATATGAAAAAAATCTCTGTTTCTATTCCAGGTGGAAATGGTCGCATGGGCAAAACTTTACTTGGCTTAATTTTAGAAAATGAAAAATTTAACTTATCTAGTTCCACTTGTTTACCGAATGAAGATGAGGTTGGTATTGATATTGGAATATTAGTTGGTAAGGCCAAGATTTATAAAGAATTAAATACCGATACTTCATCTTTATTTCAAAATTCAGACGTGCTTATTGACTTTACTGTTCCAGAGGCAACCATGTTTCACGCAAGAAAATGCTATGAAAACAATTTGTCTATAGTAATAGGAACTACTGGATTGAATAAACTTCAAGAAGAAGAATTACTTAACTTATCTAAAAAGATTCCTATAGTCTATTCTGCAAATTTCTCTATAGGAGTAACACTATTGTCAAGTTTAGTTTCAAATTCAACACAAATGTTAGGTGCTGAATGGGATATTGAAATATTAGAGATGCACCATAAACATAAAATAGACGCTCCATCGGGTACAGCATTGTTACTTGGAAAATCAGCAGCGGAAGCACGAGGTCAAGATTTATCAAGTGTGAAGTCAGTTTCAAGAGACGGTATTGTTGGAAAAAGAAAAGAATCCGAAATAGGTTTTGCAGTCTTAAGAGGAGGGGATGTTGTAGGAGAACATTCTGTAATTTTTTCCAGCTCTGGAGAACGAATAGAATTAGTTCATAAGGCTACAGACAGGTCAATTTTTGCATCTGGAGCTTTGAGAGCGTCTTATTGGGCTGCGACAGCAGATCCTGGTTTATACAGTTTATCAGATGTTCTAATAAACGGTGGGTAGGAATTACGGATTTCTATTAATTTTTTTAGTTATTTCCTTTAAACATTTTTCAGGTTTAATCTTTCCATAAAGTTTTGTGGATCGTGTTTGTATATGATTTACATAATAACCATTCTTTGTTTTAAGAAAGAAAATATCTAAAAAACAGCTTGAAAAATAATATTGATAACTTTTTAATTGGCCTTCTTCTTTGATAAAATCACTTTGTCCCATCTTTTGGATTAACTTTTTTTCAGACCAATTTTTAATCACATGAAGTTCAAATATTTTAGTTTTAGGAATATTTATTTTTTTACTAAGGGCAACAGTTTTAACCCTTTGTTTCTTTTTGGGCACGTTTATAGGTGCCATTTCAATTTCGTGTGAGGATTTGTTTTTATCAATGTAATCAATTTCAGTCTTTGTACTTTTTCCTTCCAAATTATCTATTTCTTTATTCTGCCTCTCAGCTTTTTTTTTAGTATCAAGAAAAATGTTTTGATGTTCGAAAGTATGGCACGAACTAAGAAATAAAATTAAGGTAAAGTTTAAAATAATTTTGTTTAGATTTGATTTCATAAATGATATTCATAAATATTGTTAACTATTAAGTCTAATTAAAAATTAATTTTTAGGAAAAATGATAATGTCAAATTATCAAGTTTGTTTTATAGGGAACGCTATTGTAGATATCATTTCTAAATTTTCGGATGAAAATTTGAAAAAACTAAAAATCCCAAAGGGATCTATGCAACTTATAGATGAAAAGTCATCTAATTTAATTTTAGATCATTTAAAAAATCCAATCATAATCTCTGGTGGTAGTGCAGCAAATACTGCAGTAGGTTTCAGTTCATTTGGGGGAAACTGTTCTTTTATCGGAAAAATAGGTAACGACGATTTTGGAATTTTATTTTCAAAAGATCTTAATAATTCTGGTGTTTTTTTTGATAATAAAATTACTCAGACATTGGGAAAAACCTCAAAGAGTATTGTCTTAGTTACTCCAGACGCAGAAAGAAGCATGAATACATATTTAGGAGCAAGTGTTCAATTTAATATAGATTGTATTAACAAAGATTTAATTATGAATAGCAAAATAATTTACATAGAAGGCTATTTATTTGACCAATCTGAAGCCAAAAAAGCCATTTATTATTGTTGTAAATTAGCTAAATTTCATAATTGTAAGGTGGCCTTAAGTTTGTCAGATTCATTTTGTGTGGATAGACATAGAGAAGAATTTTCTGATTTAATTAATGAATTTGTTGATATTATTTTTGCTAATGAGGTAGAGATACAAAGTTTATATCAATTGAATTTGCAAGAAAGTTTAAAAAAAATTAAAGAAAATGTTGAGGTTGGAGCAATTACTTTGGGATCTAAAGGTTCCATCGTTTTTCAAAATCAGATTGAAAATTTAGTAACTCCAATTACAGTGAATGATCTAGTTGATACAACTGGTGCAGGTGATATTTTTGCTTCGGGGTTTTTGTTTGGTTTAACTAATAACTACTCAATTGAAGATTGTGGCAAATTAGGAAGTAAGGTAGCTGCAGATATAATTAAACATATCGGTGCAAGACCTAGAGTTCCTCTCAAAACATTTCTTAATTAGAATATAATGAATTATAAGTTGCAATAGATGCAGAATTAACAATGTCTGACACAGATGAGCCCATTTGTACAATTTGAAATGGTTTTTCCCCGCCTATCATTAGAGGACCTAAGATTGAACCTCCTCCGAGTTTTTGTAATAACTTAAAAGAAATATTGGCAGATAAAAGACTTGGCATAATTAGAACATTGGCAGGTCCAGAAAGTCTACAGAATGGATAATTATCCTTAATTAGATCATAATCTAACGCGACCTCAGGTGTCATTTCTCCGTCAAACTCAAAATCAACATTCCTAGTATTCAATATATTTACTGCTTCTTTTAAGTTTTTTGAGCTAGGTCTGGTTAAGCTTCCAAAATTAGAAAATGATAATAAGGCTACACGGGGAGTATAACCTAAATTTTTTACAGTATTAGCTATGCCAGTGGCAATATTAGCTAATTGTTCAGCATTTGGCATATCATGTATATTAACGTCACCAATAAAAACAGTTCGCTCTTTAGAAACCATCATAGACATTGACAAAAAACTTTCATCATTTTTTGTAGAAATAACTTTTGTGATGTCATCAAAGCATCGTCCAAAAGGCCTAGTAACTCCAGTTACCATAGCATCTGCGTCACCAGCAGATACCATAGATGCAGCAAAAACATTCCTATCTTGGTTAATTAATCTTTGACAATCCCTTCTTAATTGTCCGTATCGATGAAGTCGTTTATATAGACTATCTGTATATTTTTGATTGCTTTTACTTAAACTGGCATTATGAATTATTAATTCATTTAGACCTTCTAAGTTAACTTGTTCCATAGTTTCTTTAACTCTATTTTCTCTTCCAATTAAGATTGGTATTCCAAAACCTGAATTATAAAATGACAACGCTGCTCGTATAGTTTTTTCTTCTTCACCCTCAGCAAAAACAACTTTCTGTTTTTTATTTTTTATTCTTGATTTTATTGGTTCGAGAATAGAGGCTATAGGGTTAGTTCTACCTTCTAATTCTCTTCTATATGCTTCTAGATTTTTAATAGGTTTTTTTGCAACGCCAGTATCCATTGCCGCTTTCGCAACTGCAGATGATACAGACGAAATAAGTCTTGGATCAAAAGGTGCGGGTATTATGTAATCATTACCGTAATGTAGTTGTACTCCATGATAAGCAGCATTAACCTCATCAGGTACATCCTTTCTAGCTAATTCAGCAATAGCATTTGCTGCAGCAATCTTCATTTCATCATTAATCATGGTTGCTCTTACATCAAGGGCACCTCTGAAGATATAAGGAAATCCTAGCACGTTATTTACTTGATTAGGATAATCAGATCTTCCAGTAGCTATAATAGCATCTGACCTTACACTTCTTACTTCTTCTGGCATAATCTCTGGTATTGGATTTGCCATAGCAAATATAATTGGTTTCTCAGCCATACTTTTCACCATTTTTTTTGTAACAGAACCTGGAACAGATAATCCTAAGAAAACATCTGAATTTTTAAAAGCATCTTCCAAAGTTCTAGCTTTTGTGTCCACAGTATGCCCAGATTTCCACTGGTTCATATTAGTCTGCCTACCTTTGTATATAACCCCATCTCGGTCTACTAAAATAATGTTTTTATTTTGTGCTCCCATAACTTTTAAAAGTTCAACACAAGCTATAGAGGCCGCACCTGCCCCATTACAAACAAACTTTGTTTCTTCTATTTTTCTATTAGTTAAATGCAGTGCATTTATTATTCCAGCAGCAGTAACAATTGCTGTACCATGTTGATCATCGTGAAAAACTGGTATCTTCATTTTTTCTCTTAATCTTTGTTCAATTATAAAACAATCAGGAGCTTTAATGTCTTCTAGATTAACACCGCCAAAACTTGGCTCAAGTAAGGAAACTGCGTCAATAAATTTTTCTGTATCTTCCGTATCTATTTCTAAATCAATACCATCAACATCAGCAAACTTTTTAAACAATACAGCCTTTCCCTCCATAACAGGTTTTGATGCAGAAGCACCAATATTACCAAGACCTAAAACAGCTGTTCCATTTGAGATAACTGCAACTATATTTCCTTTTGAAGTATAGTCATAAATTGTTTCGGGTGTCTTTTCTATCTGAATACATGGCGTTGCTACACCTGGTGAGTATGCCAAGGATAAATCATGAGAACTAATTAAAGGTGTTGTTGGTGTTATTTCTAACTTACCAGGGCGACCTTTTTTGT
>CABXSI010000002.1 GCA_902514865.1 uncultured SAR116 cluster alpha proteobacterium | reverse complement strand
ATTTTAATAAAAAATGGAAAAAAAATAATTTCTGGTAGCGTATCAAAAATTTTGAATAGTAATTCTTTTCAAAGATTAATTGGAAAATTTGAATCAAGTTCTATTTTAGAAGGAACTTTAATAAAAACTAATCAATTAATGAACATGACAACACTAGATGTAAATGGACAAACATTAATTGTACCAGGAAGACCAGGACTGAATCATGATATAGTAAGGGTTAGAATAAGGTCAAGAGACATAATTGTTTCTCCTGTAAAAATTAACACACATATTACAGAAAATGTATTGGTGGGAATAATAACAAAGATCTATACTGAAAAAGACACTGCCTTTTCTGAGTTAGTAATTAAATTGATGAAGAGTAAAATTAAAAAAACATCACAAATACTTAGAGCGAGAATTACTACTTATAATTTAAATAAAATGAAAATAGTTGAAAACAAAAAAGTTTTTGTTTACATAAGTTCTGTCTCTATAGATAGACAGGCATATCAATATTAATGAAAAGCTTTTTAAACTCTTTCAATTATAACGGCACTACCCTGACCAACTCCGACACACATAGTACATAAAGCATATTTTTTGCTTTTTTCTATTAACTCTTGCGTAGCTGTTAGAATTAATCTTGTTCCTGACATTCCTAAAGGATGACCAAGTGCTATCGCTCCTCCATTAGGATTAACCCTTTCATCATTGTCTTGAATACCTAGAGATCGTAAACTTGCCAAACCCTGAGCAGCAAATGCTTCATTAATTTCGATTACATCCATATCTTCTATATTTAGACCAGCAATTTTAAGTGCTTTTATAGAGGCTGGAACCGGCCCAATACCCATATATGCTGGCTCAACTCCAGCACTTGCTGCTGAAATTATTCTGGCTTTAGGTGTTAAATAGTTTCGTTTTACACCAGCTTCACTGGCAATTATAATTGCAGCTGCACCGTCATTAACTCCACTTGCATTTCCTGCAGTAACGCTTCCATTTTGGCGAAACGGTGATGGTAGTGATGATAGTTTTTCAAGAGACGTACCTCTTGGGTGCTCATCATTATCAAAAATTATAGGGTCCCCTTTTCTTTGAGGAATCTTCACCGAAGTTATTTCTTTAGCCAATCGGCCACTGGAAATTGAATTAGCGGCTTTTTGTTGACTAGATAAGGCCATTTTGTCTTGGTCCTCTCTACTAATTTGATATTTTTCTGCAACATTTTCAGCAGTTTCAGGCATCGAATCTATTCCGAAGTTTTCCTTCATCTTTGGATTTACAAATCTCCATCCAATTGTAGTATCATAAATCTCTGCATTTCGTGAAAACGCTGAATTAGCCTTAGGCATAACAAAAGGGGCTCTGCTCATACTTTCTGCTCCTCCTGCAATTGTCATATCAGCCTCATTTGATTTTATCATTCTTGATGCGCTGGAAATCGCTTCCATTCCAGAAGCACATAATCTATTTAAGGTAATACCTGGAACAGAATGAGGTAAACCTGCAAGAAGAAGTGCCATCCTTGCAATATTTCGGTTATCTTCTCCAGCTTGATTGGCATTTCCATAAAAAACTTCTTCTAAATTTTCCCAATCAGTTTTGCTTAATTTTTCTTTCAATGAGATTAATGGTAAAGAAGCTAGGTCGTCCGTTCTTATAGAAGACAAACTTCCACCAAATTTTCCAATAGGGGTTCTTGTTCCTTCACATATAAACGCTTCTGACATAAAACTTCTCCAAAGATTATTTTTATAAAAATTTTGTATAAATAGGAGTATTAGTAGGTTCCCATTTTTCATATTTTATCATTATAGATAAAAAATCATTGCTATCAATTAATTCAAACAACCATTTCTTTAAAAAATTAAAATTTAATGAGTCAAACCATTCACTATCAACATTTCTAAATTGTCTTATAAATGGAAATATAGCGTAATCTACTAAACTTAAGTGAGAACAATTTAAAGCCTTATTTTTTTTTAACAAATCGTCTAAATACCAAAGAAAGCTTAAATTTTTGTCTCTATGAAAATCTTTATCCACACTTTCAAATCTATTTGTGTATTTATATTTATCTAAGCTTGGTTTAAATTCATTTTCAAGATTGTCTAAAAGTTGATTCATTTGATTTTGAGAAAGCTGACCATTAGCCAACCATTTTTTGGGATCCTTTTTATTTAATGCCCAATTAATTATATCTAGGCTTTCCTCTAAAATTTCACCTGAAGTAGTAACTAAAACAGGGACAGTTCCTTTTGGAGACAAATTTAACAACTCTATTGGTTTATCCTTTAAATTTATTTCTCTTATTTCTACAAAAATTTCCGAAACCTTAATGGCTAGTCTTGCCCTCATTGCATATGGACAACGTCTAAAAGAGTATAAAATAGGAAATTTATTTTTTTTCATGATTTAATCCTAATTAATTTTTATTTAAGATTAAATTATTTTCTAATAATTAATTATATTAATTTATTTTTTTGGAGCTATATCGATATCTTCATGAATGTCATCAGTTATATGGCCTTGTTTTGTGAGTTGGTAAACAGTATTCCACAATGAAGGAGGGTAATTTTGTCTAATATTCTTTATCATATGAAGAATATGTTTTTCTTCAAAAATATTTTCTTTGTTAGACTTCCTTACTTTATCGAGTGGAAAGGGAACAATTTGTGCCATGAATATTTCTCCTATTATAAAAAAGATTGCAAATAGCTTGCCGAGTTTAATTATTTAAAAAAATAATTTTAATCTTTTATTAATATTTGATGTATAACATTGGGATTACTAAAAAAGGTTAATTATGAGAGATAAAAATTATTTAAGATCCACCAAAATAGTTGCTACTATTGGAACTGCTACTGACGATATTCAAAAAATCAAATCATTAATTAAAGCTGGGGTAAATGTTTTTCGTCTGAACTTTAGTCATGGTAATCATGGAGATCACCTTAAAAGAATTACTTATATACGCTCAGCTGAAAATGAACTTGGTTGTAATGTTGCAATCTTGGCAGACCTTCAAGGTCCAAAATTTAGAATTGGTAAAGTTAAAGAAGATATTAAAGTAATAAAAGGAAGTACTTATAACTTTGATAAGAAAACTGAGATTGGAGATTTTAGTAGAGTAAATTTATCTCATGATGAAATATATGAGAGTTTATCAATTGGCTCAAATATCCTAATGGATGATGGAAAACTTCAATTTAGAGTTAAAGATATTTCTAAAAATATAATAAAAACAGAAGTTATTGTTGGAGGATATGTTAAAAGTAATAAAGGAGTAAACTTACCTGATGTAGTATTAAATACAAGCCCATTAACTTCTAAAGATATTGAAGATCTTAAGTTCATTTTAAATCAAGAAATTGATTGGATAGCTCTTTCATTTGTTCAGAAATTAAGAGATGTAGAGGAGGTAAAAAAATATGTTGAAGATAAAGTATGTATTATTGCTAAGATAGAAAAGCCATCAGCACTGAAAGAATTAAATAAAATAATTGAAGCTTGTGATGGTATAATGGTCGCCAGGGGTGATCTAGGTGTTGAACTTCCTCCAGAGGAGGTTCCTGGAATACAAAAAGATATAATTCTTAAGTGTAGACAGGCTGGAAAACCTGTCATCGTAGCTACGCAAATGTTAGAGTCTATGATCGAATCACCTTCTCCAACTAGAGCTGAAGCTTCAGATGTTGCCACTGCAGTATTTGATGGTGCAGATGCAGTTATGCTCAGTGCGGAAACGGCAGTAGGCTCATTTCCTATAGAGACAGTTACCATAATGGACAGAATAATATTTTCAGCTGAAAACCATATAAAAATGCATCCAGGTGATGGTCCACAAAATTTAAAAGTAGAAAATTATGTTTATAACGCAGTTTCTCGTTCCGCAGTTAGTTTAGCAGAGGCAGTAAACGCTAAGGCTGTAGTAGCTTTTACTGCGTCTGGGAACACTGCCTTCAGAATGGCTAGAGAGCGACCAAACTTACTCCTAGTAGTTATGACCCCGGAAGTAAAAGTTAAGAGAAAGTTATCCCTTCTGTGGGGCGCTTATTCATTTTTTAGTAAAGTTCAGGGATACGAGGCAGCAATAAAAGAAGCAAGAGAGATAATTAAAATTGAAAAACTAGCCAAACAAGGTGATGCGATAGTTGTTGTTGCAGGTATGCCTTTTGGCGTTTCCGGTTCTACTAATTCAATTAGAGTGGTTGATATTTAGTTAATTATTTTTTGCCAAGTCTTACTGATATCATTTTGTCAGGATTACTTGGTGGCTCTCCTATTGAAAGCTTTTCAACAGCCTCCATTCCAGAAATAACTTGCCCCCAAACAGTGTATTGACCAGTCAAATGACTACAACCGTCAAAACAAATAAAAAATTGACTGTCACCACTGTCAGGACTCATAGATCTGGCCATTCCAACAGTTCCGTATTTGTACTCGTAATCAGAAAATTCGGCCTTCAAATTTTGACCGGAGCCACCTGTACCAATACCGTCAGGGTCACCAGTTTGAGCCATAAAACCTTTTATAACCCTATGAAAGATAATACCATCATAAAATCCATCTTTTACTAATTGTTTTATCCTCTTGACGTGATTAGGAGCAATTTTCGGTAAGGTCTCAATTACAACTTTACCTTGAGATGTTTCAATAGTTATAAATTTACTTGAATTTGCAGAAGCTTTTTTTGTTGGCTTAACCATTATTACACACATTACCCCTAATAAAATAATAATTAATTTTTTAAACATAATTCACTCACTTTGTTGTGTAATGTATAAGGCTAGATTATTTAAAATCAACATCTTTTTATATTAGCGCGTCGATTTGTTCATCGGTTAAGTTGCCTGGAACAATAGTTATAGGAACTCTGCATTGGTTACTACCCTTGTTGATAATATAATTTATTAACGGGCCAGGATTACCATGTTCAGTAGAAACTCCTAAAACTAAAACTCTAATGGCTTCTTCTTTGTCAATTAAATTAAATAATTCTTCGTGTGCAATTCCTTTTCTAACAAATGTTCGCGGTTTAGGTGCTCCTAATTTTTCACAATATTCACTGAGTTCATTAAGTAATTTTTTACTTGATTGTTCAGCTTCAGATTTCATAATTTCAGTAACGCCGCCCCACAATTGCCCTTCAACAGGTTCTATGCATCGAAAAAGTGCAATTTCGCCTCCAGCAGTAGCTGCTCTTCTTGCTGCGTAGTATAAAGCTTGGTGCAATTCCTTACTATCGTCAGCAACAACTAAAAATAAACGATTACTTGGTTTTAGGATTTTAAGTTTAGTTTTAACATTTATTTTTTTGGCCATCACTTCCTCATTAAACTTTCCTAAAAATTAGATTGGTACCCCAACCAACTAAAACAGCTAGTATAACAGCAAAAATGCCATACAATGTTGAGTAATTTTGGGCTATATTATATATTTCTGCGCTGACACCTGACTTTGAGACGTTAATTGTACTTAATTCTTTAGATATAAGTTTACTATTTCGATAATGCAATATTTTCACTTCAAACTGACCTGTAATGACATTAGATGGAAGATTTAGATAAGACCTAAATAGCGCATTTTTATTTAAACTGACAGAATTTTCATTCAAGCTCCACAATTTTGATTTTAACATATTTCTCGTAAGAGCTTCTCTCCATTCCTTTTCTTTTCGAACTTTTTTACCGGGTTGAAGTCTTATTTTTAGATTATTTAAACCAATTTCTGAAATTTTTTGAGTTTTTTGGTTGAGTATTTTATTAATGTCCCTATTGGATGAGATATTTAAATATTTTGGAGTGTTTATATAATTCACAGATTTAGTATTTACCCAAATACCAAAAACTTTTTCCTTCTTTTGTACTGTGACTAATCCTTTTGGACCAGTCACAACTACAATAATATCGTCACCTTTTTGACCATCGTATGCTCCAAATAGAAGTATTTTAGCACCTAAAAAATCTGTAGTAATTTTAACATTTTCTTGAGAAAGGTCTGCCACTATTTGATTTTTGGCTTTTACATTGTATGAGATAATAAAAGCTAAAACTAATATGTGAAGAGACAATAAAAATTTCACTTTTGATTTACCTACTTATAATTACAGAAAAAATGTCTGAAGGAATTGTAATTAAATCCGTTAAAAGCTTTAGGCTCACTAAAATTATAAGAGTAGACAAAATCAATCTCAAATACTCTCCTTTTAGAATATTGGTGAACCTGGAACCAACTTGGACTCCTACTACTGAACCTAACAACAAGATTGACGCTAAAACAATATCAACTGTTTGATTTTGAGAAGCTTGTAGAATTGTTGTGTTTGCAGCAACAAATATAATTTGAAATAAAGACGTACCGACCACTAAAGAAGTGGGCATTCCTAAAAGGTATATCATTGCAGGCACAATAATAAACCCACCACCAATGCCCATTAATGCTGCAAGAATACCGACTATAATACCAATAAAAATAGGTAATAAGATTGAAATATATAATTTTGATTTTCTAAATCTTGTCTTGAAAGGAAGTCCATGAAGCCAATTATGTTGATGAAGTTTTCCTCTAGAAACTTTCCCTTTTCTTTTTCGTAAAATTAAATTCAATGACTCTGACAACATTAAGCTTCCTATTAATGTCAGGAAAACAACATATGAAGATTTAATGACGAGATCTAGCTGTCCAATTTTGCCTAAAAAATTAAAGATCACAACTCCTATAGAAGAGCCAACAACACCACCTAAAAGTAAGACTGTACCCATTTTGAAATCAACATTACCCCTTTTCCAATGTGACAACACTCCAGAAACCGAAGGTGCAACTAATTGATTTGCGACAGATGCTACTGCAACTGGAGGCGGGATTCCTAAAAACATCATAATAGGCGTTAATAAGAAACCACCACCCACACCAACTAAACCCATTATAAGTCCAAGAAAAGTTCCCACTCCTAAAATCGCTAAAGAGTGAATTGGTTGTTCAGCTATAGGTAAATATATATACATAAAATTTTCATTAATATTTGTTAATGTATGATAATACATTATTAATATTTTAAAAATAATTATTTAGAGTAAAATTGATGATAAAGACCATTTCAAAAAATGATCTTATTAGTTGTATAAGTAATGTAAAAAATGCAGGAGATAAAGATCGTTCAATTGTCAATTACTCTGATGCAAGTATACTAATATTATTTGTAAATAATTATTTGGAAAATAATAGTCTAATTTTAATGACTAAAAGAAAAAATAATCTTAGAAAACACGCTGGACAAATAGCATTTCCTGGAGGAAGAAAAGAAAGAGAAGATAAAGATTTAAAAGATACTGTTCAAAGAGAAACTGAAGAAGAAGTAAACATCTCTAAAGATAATTATGATATTATTGGAAAATTACCTAAATTCTATACAGGAACAGGATATGTAGTTACACCATTTCTTGCTATTATGAAACAAAATTCAAAATGGGAAAGTTTAATCAGCCCAAATTTAAATGAAGTTGAAAAAATTTTTTATCCTAAATCTTATTATCTATTATCACCTAAATTTCATATGAGAGAAAAACCTCCTGTAGATTCAAGCATGTCTATGACTTGGAAAATAAATTATAATGATGAAAATATTTGGGGATTGACAGCAAGAGTTTTAGTTACCATCTCTGCAGGACTAGGTTTAAGGGAGTTTCCGCCATGCGACGATATCTAATTATTTTTTTAGCCATACTTTTTTCAATAGCTCTTTTTTTCTTAACTAATTATATTTTAAAAAAGCTTACAAAAAATAACACAATATTTGTTTCAACTTTAGTAAGTATTATAGGATTTTGTATGTTTATTTTATTTTCTTTTTTATATTTGGAAGGAAATGCTTTCAATCCAAGTTATTCTTATAATCCCCCATCAATAATAGATGGAAAAGTTACAGATGGTAACTTTTCTAAATAGAAAATAAAAGGTTGTTAGATTATTTATCAAGATTTAAAAAATCTTATGAATGAAGATAAAAATATTAAAATCATTTTTAATATCGTAAAAAGTGCTAATGCTAAGGCGTGGATTGTTGGTGGAGCGATAAGAGATTATCTTATCAACAAGGAAATTTATGATATAGATTTTGTAATAAATATTGATATTAGTATATTCTTAGAAAATATTAATAAAAAAAATGTCAAGATCAACTCTACAAATATAGATTATAAGACAATCTCAATTATTTTAAATAATAAAGAATATCAAATTACAAGCTTTAGAAAAGATTTAATAAGCTTTGGAAGGCGTGCGTTTGTCGACTTTACTCATATTTTGTATGAAGATGCAAAAAGAAGAGATTTTACAATTAATGCATTATACTTAGATGAAAAAGGAAACTTAATTGACCCATTTGGTGGATATGAAGACATAATCAACAAAAAATTAAGATTTATTGGGGATCCTATTAGCAGAATAGAAGAAGACTATTTAAGAATTTTAAGATTTTGCCGTTTTTGTGGATCATTTCCTATTATTGATTTTGGTCAAAATTTAAAAGAAAAAATTATAAAAAAGGCTAATAAGATTTCAATATTAAGCAACATGAGAATTAGAAATGAGTTATGTAAAATTCTTATGGCTACAAATTTTGAACTATGTTTGTCAATGTTAGCTAAATTAGAATTGGACAAATACATTCTTAAAAGTGTTAACAAAAGCAACAAAATAAATAAGCATGCTGGTTTTAAAACAAAAGATTTCAAGATAGTAAATTACATCAGAACATATGGATTGAATATTATAAATAGTGAAAAGCTTGATTTAATATCTATAGTTATGCCGCACTTATATAATTTAGAAAATTTTGACATAATTATTAAAAGGTTTGAATTAAACAAAAGAAAAATTAAATTTCTTAATTTCATCAAACAATTGAAAAATAATGAACTTACAGTAAATCAAAATAATATGAAAAAACTTACATCTAAGGAAATAGAATTATATATATTAAAACTTATTTGGAAATATAGATGTAAAATTAATAAGGCCAATAAAAGTTTTTTTATGAAAGATAGGATACCATTTAATTGGTATAAATTTGGAATACTACATGTCTTTCCTATTGAAATTATAAAACAAATTGATTTATTTAATTTGGAATGGCCAATATTGACCTTAACAAGAAAAAAAATACAAAATTTAAAAGATAAAACTTACTTCAAAAACATTGATACTTTAATGTTTAAAGCTGAAGATTTTTGGGTTAATAACAATTTCAATAGTTCTCCTGAAAATATTTTAATTTTTTTAAAGAGTTACTTAGATAAAGAAACTAGATATGACAACTAAACTAGATATGTTAGCTAAATTACAAGAACAAAAATGTCTTGATAATTCAGACTTACTTGATGATAAAAAAGAGAAGGCAAGCACTTGGTTTGCCGGTCTTCGTGATGAAATTTGTAAATCTTTTGAAGAAATTGAAAATAGTGAATTAAATAAAAATACAAATATTAACTTTGTTCAAAAAAAGTGGCAAAGAGAAGGTGGAGGTGGTGGAATAATTTCGATTATGAAAGGTAAAATTTTTGAAAAAGTTGGTGTAAATATTTCAACAGTTTATGGGAATTTTTCTAAGGAGTTTAGAGGACAAATTCCAGGTGCAGAAGAAAATGGGACTTTTTGGGCTTCTGGCATCTCAGTAGTTTCACATATGACTAACCCGCATATTCCAGCAGCACACATGAATACCAGACTATTAGTTACTGGTGAAGGTGATAATAAAAAGATTTGGTTTGGGGGAGGTGGAGATTTAACTCCAACCTTTGAGGATTTTGAAGTTACGAAATTATTTCATCAAGATTTAAAAATTAGTTGTGACAGATATGATAATTCATATTATCCAAAATTTAAAAACTGGTGTGATGAGTACTTCTTTTTACCGCATAGAGAGGAGGCTAGGGGTGTTGGGGGTATTTTTTTTGATTATCTCAATAATGATAACTGGGAAAAGGATTTTTTATTTATTAAAGATGTCGGCAAAACATTTCTATCTTCGTATTCAAAAATAATAAAAAATAAACTTGAAAAAAAATTTAGTAAAAAAGATAGGGAAGCTCAATTAATAAAAAGAGGAAGGTATGTTGAGTTTAATCTTTTATATGATAGAGGTACAATTTTTGGATTGAGAACTGGAGGGAATACAGAAGCAGTTTTAATGAGTTTGCCTCCAAAAGTCTCTTGGATTTAGATATATACAAATAATAAATGTTCAAATTTTTCATTATAGAAAATTTAGTTAAAAAAATTATTTTTCATAAAGAAAAAGACTAGAAATTTTTTAAATAATGTTTATATAAATACAAATGAACGACAGGGAGATATATGTCTACTAAAACAAAAAATAAAAACAATAAAGATGAAGGTAAAAGGGATTTTTTAGTAGTGTCAACTTATGCAATGGCTGGAATTGGTGCCGCTTCATTTGCATGGCCATTAATTGATCAAATGAATCCTGCTGCTGACACTTTAGCTCTCGCATCTACTGAAATTGATTTATCTTCCTTAGAAGAAGGTCAAGCTATTACAGTTAAGTGGAGAGGTAAACCTGTTTTTGTACGTCATAGAACTGCAGAAGAAATTAAGAATGCTCAAGAAGCTTCAATAGATGACATGAGAGATCCAGAAAAAGACTCAGATCGTGTTACAAATGAGAAATATATAGTATTAGTTGGTGTATGCACACATTTAGGCTGCGTTCCACTTGGTCAAAAATCAGGTGATGTTAAAGGACAATATGGGGGTTGGTTTTGTCCTTGTCATGGTTCTCATTATGACCATTCTGGTAGAATTAGAAAAGGTCCTGCCCCTACAAATTTGGCAGTACCTTCATATGAATTCTTATCAGACACTTTAATTAAAATTGGTTAATTTTTTTGTTATTAGGAGTAATTAATGTCAAAGGCTAAATTTAAAAACCCTGTAGTTAAATGGATAGACCATAGGTTGCCAATATTTTCCTTTATGGATCACGAGTTAAACCACTACCCAACCCCAAAAAACCTAAATTATTTTTGGAATTTTGGCTCTCTAGCAGGTATTGCTCTAGTAACAATGATCATTACTGGAATTGTCTTATCGATGAATTATACAGCTCATGTAGATTATGCATTTGATTCTGTTGAACGAATAATGAGAGATGTTAATCATGGATGGCTTATTAGATATATACATATGAATGGAGCAAGCTTCTTTTTTATAGTTGTTTATATACACATTTTTCGTGGATTGTATTACGGCTCTTATAAAGCGCCTAGAGAGCTTTTATGGATTTTGGGTGTGCTAATTCTTCTGCTAATGATGGCTACAGCCTTTATGGGTTACGTTTTACCTTGGGGACAAATGAGTTTTTGGGGTGCTACAGTTATAACTAATTTATTTTCAGCCATCCCATTAGTTGGAGAAAGTATAGTAACATGGTTGTGGGGAGGGTTTTCAGTTGACAATTCAACCCTTAACCGTTTCTTTTCGCTTCACTTCGTTTTACCTTTTGTAATTGTTGGCGTTGTAATACTTCACCTTGTTGCTTTGCACAGATTTGGGTCGAATAATCCTATCGGAATTGATGTAAAAGGTACTCAAGATACACTGCCATTTAATCCTTATTACACTATTAAAGATTTATTTGGACTAGGTGTGTTTTTAACGATATTTGCGGCGGCTGTTTTCTTTTTCCCAAATTTTATGGGGCACCCTGATAATTACATTGAAGCTAACCCAATGGTAACGCCTGCCCACATTGTACCTGAATGGTATTTTCTCCCTTTTTATGCAATTCTTAGAGCAATTCCTGATAAATTAGGTGGAGTTCTATTTATGTTTGGTTCTATCGCTGTCTTGTTTGTAATTCCTTGGCTAGACAGATCTTCGGTAAGGTCATCCCAGTTTAGACCAATTTTCAAGATCTTTTTTTGGATTCTTTTAGCAGACTGTGTTTTATTAGGATATTTAGGGGCAATGCCTGCAGAAGGTATTTATGTTATATTATCTAGGATAGCTACCGCTTATTATTTCTTTCACTTTTTAATTTTATTCCCATTATTACCTTATATTGAAAAAACAAAACCTCTACCAATATCAATATCTGAACCAGTTTTGAGTGGTTCGTCCCCAGCTTCAGCTTTTGCATTTAGGGAGAAAAAATAGATGAAGGCAAAACCTTATTGGTTTAAAAATAAAAGGTTTATCATTCAATCTTGTACTATTTTATCTTTATTTTTTTCTTCTCAAATATGTTTTGCTGCGGGAGAGAAAATAACTTACCCTAAACTCGATTGGTCTTTTTCAGGTATCACTGGAACTTTTGACCGTGCGTCGCAACAAAGAGGACTTCAAGTCTATAAAGAAGTTTGTGCGGGTTGTCATGGTATGAGACTTTTAGCTTACAGAAATTTAAAAGCAATTGGCTATAATGATAACGAAATTAAGGCTTTTGCCTCTGAAAATAGTGTTAATACACTCAACGATGACGGAGAGGTTGTTGAAAGAGAAGCTAGACCAAGTGATAAATTTGTTTCTCCATATCCCAATGAGCAAGCTGCACGTGTAGCTAATGGAGGAGCTTACCCACCAGACTTATCATTGATAGTTAAGGCTAGGTCTGACGGTGCTAATTATTTACACGCTTTATTAACTGGTTATGTAGACGCTCCTACTGATCAAAAAGTCCCAGATGGAATGTATTACAACAAATATTATTCTGGAAAACTTATAGGTATGCCACAACCATTGTATGAAGATGGCGTTGAATACGCAGATGGTACTAAAGCTACACCAGATCAAATGGCTAGAGATGTAACAGCTTTTTTAGCATGGGCAGCAGAACCTGAGATGGAAGATAGGAAAAAACTAGGAATTTCAGTTATTTTGTTTTTACTAGTGCTTACCATTTTATCGTATCTAGCTATGAAACAAATTTGGGCTCCCATAAAAAATAGATAAATTATTTTAAATTACTTTTTAAAAATTTTAATGTTCTGTCTAAAGCTACTTTAGTACTAGTTTGGCAATATTGCTTCCTATGGTCACAGTTAAATCCGTGATCTGCAGGATACGTGTAAGTGAGAACTTCTGGTTTAATTGACTTAAAAATTTCAACATTATCTATCGGTATGCTTTGGTCTTGTTCACCAAAATGCGCCAAAACTTTACATTTAGGTTCAAGATTTTTAAGTTTAGGAATATCACCACCATAATAGCATACAGATGCTGATAAATTATTTGATTGGCAAGCCGTTCTCCAAGAAAGAGACCCACCCCAACAATAACCAACTATACCAACTTTACCTGCAGAAGACACAACCGAAATAGTAGCGTCAATATCCTTAAGAGCATTTTTGTCACATAATTCTTTTAATTTTCTTCCCTTATTTACACCTTTTTCATTATATTCAAGTTCAATACTATTTTCTATTCTATCAAATAATGCAGGAGCTATTGAAAGAAAACCCTTACTTGCGTATAAATCTGTTACTTCTTTAATGTGGTTATTAACTCCAAATATTTCTTGTAATATCACTAGTCCTGCTATTGGCTTTTCTGACGGTTGAGAAATATATGCTGAAAAAATATGATTATCTACTGCTTTAAGTTTTAAAAACTCGCCCATTGTTTAACTCCTATTAAACATTAAATCTAAAATGAAAAACATCTCCATCTTTTACAACATAATCTGCCCCTTCAACCCTCATCCGTCCTGCATCCTTTGCAGCTTGCTCACTTTTTAAATTTAAATAATCGTCACATGATATTGTTTCAGCCCTAATAAATCCTTTTTGAAAATCTGTATGTATTATACCGGCTGCCTCTGGTGCGGTGGAATTATTCTTTAATGTCCAGGCTCTAGACTCCTTTGGACCGATAGTAAAAAAGGTTATTAGATCTAGTAATCTAAAACCAGTTTTAATAAGTCTGGACAGACCAGATTCTTTTAAATTTAAATCTTT
The DNA here is from genome assembly GCA_902514865.1 of uncultured SAR116 cluster alpha proteobacterium. Taxonomy (GTDB): domain Bacteria; phylum Pseudomonadota; class Alphaproteobacteria; order Puniceispirillales; family Marisalimonadaceae; genus Marisalimonas. The sequence continues at coordinate 48,134 of CABXSI010000002.1, read as the reverse complement.
AAGAAATTCATTTTTCTCATTATGATCCAACATAGCTATTTCAGCTTCTATTGATCCTGATATTATGACTGCGTCACAATTTTCAACACCAGCTTTTTCAAAAATAGTTTTTGTGAAGTTATTTCCTTTGGCGGCATCATTTTCATTTACATTACAAGCATATAATACTGGTTTTGATGTTAATAAATTAAAATTTTTAATTCTTTTTATTTTATCAAGAGTTAAATTAGCTAATCTTATTGGTTTACCATCCGATAAAAAAACTGACAATTCCTTCATTAGAAGCAGGTCATTTTTTGCATCAACATCATTAGATTTAGCTTTCTTAGATAAATTTTGAATTTGGCGATCAAGACTTTCCAAGTCAGCTAACATTAATTCTGTTTCAATAATCTCAGCATCTCTAAGAGGATCTATACTGTTTGCAACATGTGTAATATCTGCATCTTCAAAGCATCTTAATACATGAACTAATGCATCGACTTCTCTTATGTGAGATAAAAATTTATTCCCCAAACCTTCACCCTTACTAGCTCCACTTACAAGTCCAGCTATATCTACAAATTGCATTTGTGCGGGGATTACCTTTTGAGATTTGGCTAATTCAGATAGTAATTTTAATCTACTATCAGGAACTGCTACTATACCAGTATTAGGTTCAATAGTACAAAAAGGATAATTTGCAGCTTCAGCTGTTGCTGTCTCCGTAAGAGCATTAAATAAAGTTGATTTTCCAACATTTGGCAAACCAATAATTCCACATTTAAATCCCATTAAGCTATCCTTAAATTTTTTGTTTTAAAAACATTCTTTATTATTTATTAATAAAGATATATTTTTTGAAATTTTATTAATTGTGTCGTCAACCCATTTAATTTTTTCTTCCGAAGAAAAGTCAGAAAGCACCCAACTTGAAATATTTTCATTTGTTTTATTTTCAAATATTTTTGATGGCCTAGAAACTCCTACTCTGACCCTATTGTAATCCTTGCCAACCAACTTATCTATGCTTTTAAGACCGTTATGTCCATTATGGCCCCCGCCAACTTTAGTTTTTATACGACCTTGATCTAGATCAATTTCATCATGTATGACATATATTTTATTTATATCGAAATTATAGAAACTTTTAAATTCTTTAACAGCCATACCAGAATTATTCATGAAGGTTGTTGGTTTAATTAAGAAGATTATATTTCCATCTATTTCGGATTTTGAAAATTCAGAATTAAATCTTTTAATAAATTTGGGAAAGTTATAAATGTCTTTTATTGCATCTACAACTTTAAACCCTATATTGTGCCTATTGTTATTATATTGTTTTCCAGGGTTCCCTAAGCCAACTATGAGAAACATTTTAAAGTTTACTATTCATTAATGTGTGACAGTTATTTCTAACTATCACTCTTGTTTTCTTCAGTATCTTCGACAGTTTCTTCTTTATCTTTATCTTCATCTTCTTCTGCATCACCTAAACCACCTCTTGGTGCAGCTATTGTTGCTACTGTAAAATCTCTGTCTGTAATTGTAGGAGTACAACCTTCTGGCAGACTTATTGAACTTATATGTATTGTGTGTCCAACGTTAAGACCTTCTAAATCAACTGTTATTTTTTCAGGTATTGAGATAGCAGGGCAATTAAGTTCTACTTGTGCTCTAACTATATTTAAAACGCCACCCATTTTTAATCCTGTGCATTTATCTTCATTTAAGAATTCTACGTTAATACCAACAGCTACAGTTGCATTTTTGGTAAGCCTTAAAAAATCAACATGTTCTGCCTCTTCTGAAACAGGGTGTTGCTGGATATCGCGTGGCAATACAAAATGTTTTTCATTATTAACTTCAATATTCATAAGTTGGCTAAAAATGCCAGGTTTATGCATTAATTGACGCCATTTATTGGCATCCAAAGTTATGGGTATAGCGGATTGTTTGTTTCCATAAATAACTGCAGGAATTAATCCTGCACGTCTTGCAGCTCTGGCAGACCCCTTACCAACCTGACTACGAGCTTCAGCTTTAATATCAATAGTATCCATTAGTTATCTCCTTCTAAAAATCTTCTACCTCCAGGGGTGTAAAAGAATAAAGCATTCATAACGTTTTAATTAAAAAATATAAAGTAAATAATATAAAAATTATTCAAAAAGGCTTGATACAGATTGTTCTGTGTGGACTCTACGAATAGCTTCACCAATAATCGGTGCAATAGAAATTTGTCTTATATTACTTGATATGCGTACAGCCTCTGTTGCCTTTATAGAGTCAGTAGTAACAAGCGAGGTTAAAGGGGAGTTACTAATATTACTTACAGCTGATCCAGACAATACTCCATGAGTAACATAAGCATCAACACTTAATGCGCCTACGTCAATTAAAGCCTCAGCCGCATTACATATTGTTCCTCCAGAATCAATAATATCATCAACTATTATACAGTGATGATTTGAAACATCACCAATGATATTCATGACTTCTGATAAACCTGCTTTTTCTCTTCTTTTATCAATTATTGCTAAATTTGCATTTATTCTTCTTGCGATTGCCCTTGCTCTTACTACACCACCTACATCTGGAGAGACAATAATTACAGGTTTGTTTTTATATCTACCTTCAATATCTTTTACAAATACTGGAGCTGCAAACAAATTATCAGTAGGTATATCAAAAAAACCCTGTATCTGACCCGCATGTAAATCCATAGTTAAAATTCTGTCTGCACCAGCTTTAGTTATTAAGTTTGCAACTAATTTTGCGGAAATGGGTGTTCTTGGACCGGATTTCCTATCTTGTCTTGCATAGCCATAATAAGGAATGACTGCTGTAATTCTTCTGGCACTTGCTCTTCTAAGAGCATCTAATGATACAAGTAATTCCATTAAATTATCATTCGCAGGATAAGAAGTTGATTGTATAATGAACATATCTTCACCTCTAACATTTTCTTGTACCTCAACAAAAACTTCCATATCAGAAAATCTTTTTACGTCTACTTTAACAAGTTGAGTATTAAGTGACTTAGAAATACTCTCTGCTAAGTTTATATTAGAGTTGCAAGACAGTATTTTCATTTAGTGTTATCCCAAGATAATTCAAATAGTTTAATAGCAGTCTCAACAAAGTTATAGCAAGATAAATTTAATAAATTATTCCTTTATTTTATATGAACATTAAAATAAATAATCCAAAAATCATTAACATAAAAAAAATTATCAAGTGTGGCATTTTAGTCCTATTTTAAAATTCCAATCACAGAGATATGACGACCTGTCATACCTGCATTTGACGAATTTTGGTGAGAAGAATATCTATGACTGAAAAATAAATTATTATCATATGTATTTATATTAATATCACCAATTTTATTGATTTTAGATATTTTTAAACACTCCTTTAATAATAAAGGTAAATCAAATAAGTATTTATTATTATTTATTTGAAATAAAATAGAATTATTTCTTTTAAAGCTTAAGCTTTGTTTAACTATTTTTGCTACATCATCTTTTATTTCATATGATTGTTTTTGTATAGTTGGACCAATTACAGCACTTATATTTTTTCTACTTGCCCCAATTTTTACCATACTTATTATTGTAGCCTCAACAATATTATCTATTGCACCTCGCCAACCGGCGTGACAGGCGCCGATAGTTTTTGATTTATCGTCATAAAACAAAATAGGTGCACAGTCAGCACCAAGAATTGATAAACCTATACCTGTCAAGTTAGTCACTAAACCATCAGCATTTAAAGAACTTCTTTGTTTATTCTGATTGTTAATAATCAAAACGTTAGATGAATGTACTTGATTTAATTTTATTATTTTTTTTAATCTAAGTTCATGACTAACTAATCTTAGATTTTCTTTTACATTATTTTTATTGTCATTAACGTTAAAACTACAATTAAGTGAATTAAATGGATATTCAGAAACTCCTCCATTTCTTGTGAAAAAACCATAGCTTAAACGCTTGTTTTCTAAATTTATATGCTGTATTTTTTTAATCGGCATGAATTAGTTAGCTTTTGAACTGCAGTGTAAAATTAATTTAAATTAAATCCTTATTCTTTTTATAAATTATAATGATAAAGCATAAGCCAATTATAATCATTGGTAATGATAAGAGTTGTCCCATTGAAAAATCAAAGTATAAGTATCCAATATGAATATCTGGCTCCCTAAAAAATTCTACAAAAAAGCGAAAAAATCCATATAAAAATATAAAGCATCCTGTCATTAATCCTCTGATTTTAAAAAAATTAGTCATATTCATCAGCAACCATAATATAATAAACAAGATCAAACCTTCAAAAAAGGCCTCATAAAGTTGACTAGGATGTCTTGGTAAAATCCCTCCTTTTGGGAATATCATTCCAAACTTATGATTCGTGACTTTACCATAAAGTTCACCATTGATAAAGTTTGCTATTCTTCCAAAAAATATCCCAATTGGTGAAACTATTGAGATTAAATCAGAAAAAATCATTAAAGATATATTGCTTGATTTACTTGAATATATTACAGCAATTACAACACCTATAAATCCACCATGAAATGACATTCCACCATTCCAAATTTTAAAAATTTCTAAAATGTTATTAAAATAATATTCAGGATTATAAAATATTACATAACCTAATCTTCCTCCTAAGATAATTCCAATCATACAATTACTAATTAAATCACCTACGCTTTTATTACTAATTTTTATATTTTTAAATTTTATGATTTTCAGTATTAAAAACCAGCTTATAAGAATTCCGCATATGTAAGATATTGCGTACCAACTGATTTTGATTATGCCTAAGTCTATAGCTACAGGGTTAATATTTGGAAAATCAAACATATTTCACAACATTAAATTAGTTAATTTAACTATATATGTTACAATAAAGAAAATACAGTATTATAAAATGCATTAGTTGTAGGAAAATTTATGAAAAACAATAATTTTTTTTTAAAAGATACTGCCGCTGTTATTACAGGAGCTCTATCAACATTTTCAGATTTAAAAAATGAAGTGGATAATATTATTAAAAGTAGGTTTGAAAAATTTATTAATTCTCAAGGTATTGTTAGTAGAGAAGATTTTGAAGCTCTTGTTGACAGACATGAAAAATTAAACTCTGAATTTAATCTTTTAAAAGCAAAATTGGAAAATAAAAATAAAATTGTAAAAAACAAAAAGTAAATTTTTATTTATATAATCAATATATAGTATATCAGCCTTTATATTTTTCAAAATATACTATATATAGATACTATGAATGATGAACCGAAAAACATATTTTTAACTCCTAAATTATCTAATATTTTCCAAAAACATCATTGGTATATTCTTTCAAACCCTAAAAAAACTTATCATTTCAATTATCAAGGAGAAATTGCTGATTACTATTTAATATTAAGCTATAGTTATAATTATGTACAATTTAACTATACTTTAGATTTAGAGGTTCCTAAAGACAAAATAAACGAATTACTGAAGTTAATAAACTTTGTAAACCAAAAAACTCGAGATGGATTTTTCATTTATGATCTGGAAGCAAATAAAATTAAGTTCAACATCAATAAAAAATATTTTTTAAATTTCAAAAATAACATTATGGAAGATGTAATTGAAGAAAATCTAAATTTAGTAAATTACTTATTTCGTAATTTTACTCTAGCAACACACAGTTTAATATATGCAGAAAAAACAGATCAAAGTCATATTGAATTAATGTTTATGGAAATCGAAGGATATGCCTAGAATTAGTCATGCCCAAAAATTAATTTTTAAATAAATTAGGTAAAATATGAAGAATGTAGTTTTATTTGGATTTGGAAAAATGGGATCTTCCATTGCAAAAGGGTGGAAGCGTAAAAGTTTAAATTTTAAATTTTTTGTTGTTGAGAAAGAAATTTCCTTAAGACGTATTGCTGTTAATGATGGTATAGAATCATACGAAAATTTTGAGCAATTATTAAGATCTGTTGGTCTAGACACTCTTGATATAATTTTCCTTGCAGTCAAGCCACAACAAATGAGTGAATCTATTAAGGTTTTTTCTAAAATTAATTTTTCGAAAACATTATTTATTTCAATCGCTGCAGGTCTTTCTTTTGATTGGTTTCAGTCAAATCTCAAAAAAGATATAAAACTTGTTAGAGCAATGCCAAATTTACCAGCTTCAGTGGGTTTTGGTGTAACTGGTTATTGCAAGACTAATAATGTAAATAAAATAGAATTACTTGATGTACAAGATTTATTAACGGCTTTCGGAAAGACAGTTTACTTAGATGCTGAATCTTTTATTGATGTTGTAACGGCCATATCTGGATCTGGTCCTGCTTATGTTTTTTACTTTGCAGAGGTATTATCTAAAATTGGTCTAAATCAAGGTTTATCAAAAAAAAATGCAACGACATTAGCTATAGAAACTATAATTGGTTCGGCAAGATTATTAGAAATGTCAAATATTAATCCCAAGATACTAAAGGAAAACGTCACTAGTCCTGGTGGAACTACAGAAGCTGGTTTGGAAATACTTGCATCTAAGGATTGTGGATTATATAATTTATTAGAAAAAACAGTCAGTGCTGCAAAAAAAAGGGCTAAAGATTTAAATTCTAGTGGTTAAATAGTTACATGAAAACTAAAGATCAAGATTTAAAATGGAAATTATGCAATACATATTTTTCTATTTTAAATGCTTCAAACAAAAACTCAGTAACTCTAGAAGACCTATGTTCAAAAAGTAAAGTTTCCTATGATGAAGCAAAAAAAATAATACCTAAAGATTTTATTCATAACCCAATTTTTTTTTTAAAAATACTTGTTACTAAGCTAGATAATGAAGCTTTAGAAGAATTTAAAACTGACATATTTGAAGACTCAATATCAACAACTTATGAAAAAATTTTAGAAGGCATAACTTTAAGGTTTGAAAAGCTATTAGAATTTAGACCAGCTCTAAAAATCTTTAGTGAAGGATCAGATCGTAAAACTGAAATTTTCTTTAAACTTTTACAACAAAATTATTCTTTTATGTTTAACCTTTTAGAACTAGTTGAAAGTAAAAAAAATTGTGGTTTAAAAACTATAAAATCTGTAGCTTTGAATATTGTATTTATAAAAGGAATGGAGGTTTTTTTAAAAGATGAAAATAACAACCTTGACTCAACTCTCAGATATTTAGATAAATATCTAAAAGACATTGAAGATATTGGTTTTTTTACCGGGATTATTAAAAAGTAACTATAAAGGCAGTAATAATCTGACTCTTAACCCACCTAAAGGGCTTTCTTCTAAAATAAGTTCTCCACCATGATTTAGTGCTGAATTCTTTGCAATTGATAAACCTAGTCCAGTACCACCAGTTTTAATATTTCTAGAATTATCCAATCTTGTAAATGGTAATACTACCTCATCTCTTTTATCTCTAGGTATTCCTGGGCCATTATCATCAATTATAACTTCACTATGATCATCAAAAATTTGAATTTGGGCATTTGCTTTACCTGCATATCTAATTGCATTGGTAAATAAATTTATCAGAGCTCTTCTTATTGATTGAACTTGAATTGGAAAAATTGGAATATTATCTGGTGGTACAGCAATAGTTATTTTTTCTCCACTTGGATCAGAGGTCTTAGCGGCTTGTTGTAGTAACTTAAATAAACTTGCATCAACCATTTCCTCTTCTCGTTCATTTCTTGCAAAATCTAAATAGCCATCTATCATTTTTTCTAATTCTATCAGTTCTTTTTCAAAATCTTTTTTAATCTCTCTATTATTATCCATAACTGCTAATTGAAGTCTCATTCTAGTTAAGGGAGTTTTTAAGTCATGACCTACTCCGGCTAAAAGTGATGTTTTCTCTGAAATTTGTTTATTTATCCTATGTCTCATAGCTTGAAATGCTCTTCCAGCTATTCTTACTTCAGTTGCACCTTCAATATTATAATTTTCTACTTCCCTTCCAAAACCAATTTGACGTGCTGCTTTTGCGAGTTTTAATATTGGGCTAACTTGTTTTCTTAGGAAAATAATTGCTACAGAAAAAAGTATCACTGATGCACCTACAGACCACATAATAAAAGTAATACCCGTAGGAACAAATAACCTTTTATTATCTATATGCATTCTTACTATTCCATTCGCTAGTTGTATATCTACATAAAATTGTCTTGAATTCTCAATTGTGGATAAATAAAAAGGTTCCTTTATTCTAGATTCTAAAGATGATCGAAAATTTTTAAATTTAGCATTAAATGATTGATTAGGTTTTAATATACCTCCTTCCAACCAGTAGAAGATAATATCAAAGTATTGTCTTGCTCTAACAGCTGATAAAGCCCTTTGATCCTTTGAGGGCTCGCTCCCAAGCTCATCAATTAATAAACCTAAATCTTTTGCTAAATTTTTAGACATATGTCTTGATACCCAATCCCAATGTCTTTCGTAGAAAATTGACACGGAAATAATTTGAACAAGAATTATTGGTACAAGTATAATAGCTAACATTCTTCCAAATAAACTTTTTGGTGTTATGTCGCGCAATCTCATATTTTATACTTTTTTCTAATCATTATTAATTCTGCCATCGTGAGTATGTAGCATCCAGCCTATTCCTCTTACGGTTTGCAGATAGATTGGGTATCTTTGATCATCTTCAATTTTACGTCTTATTCTTGCAATAGCCACATCAATAGATCGAGTTTCCATACTACCACCAAGTGAGACATTAATATCATCTCTAGAAAAGGCTTTATTTGGAGATTTACAAAAACAATTTAATAGTTTTTGTTCAGATGTAGTTAGATGAACAGGTAAATCATTTTTATATAAGTTTAAGGATTTCTGATTAAATGAAAATGGGCCGAATCTAGTGTTATTTCCATCTTTTGTTTTTTTAAGATTTTCAGGACGTCTTTTAAGTATATTTTGTATTCTTAATAATAGTTCTCTTGGCTCAAATGGTTTGGTCATATAATCATCAGCACCATACTCAAGACCATCTAGTCTGTCCTCTGGGTTGGACATAGCAGTTAACATAAGTGTTGGTATTGAATTTGTTTGTCTAATTTCTTTTAAAAAATCCAGACCATTTTGTCCTGGCATCATTATATCTATAACCAACAAGTCAAAAATTAAAGTTTTCATAATTTTTTTAGCTTGCTGGGTGTTTTCCGCGTCGGATACTCGAAAATCATTATTTTCTAAAAATTTTTTTAGTAATTGTCTAATTTTCTGATCATCATCAATTATTAATATATGAAAATATAATTTTTTTAAATTTTGATTATACATTCTACAAAAACAGGTCAGTTAACTTTGAATTTATTATATTTACTCAGCAATAAATATTAAAGGGATAAAAATACTAAAATACTTAATTAATTACAAAACTTATTTCTTAATATTTGATTATTTAACTATAATGTGGATTATAAATTATAATTAAATTAGGAGGAATTTTTTTTGGATAACTTTTCGTTTGATAATCGTGATGGCTACATATGGTATAATGGAAATTTAGTTGAATGGAAGGCAGCTAACATTCATGTATTAAATCATGGTTTGCATTATGCTAGTTGTGTTTTTGAAGGTGAAAGAGCATACAAAGGTAAAATTTTTGAAACAAAGAAACATACTGAAAGGTTGTTTAACTCCGCCCATTCACTTGATATGGAAATACCTTTTTCTAAAAATGAAATAGAAACAGCAAAAGATCTCTTACTTGAGAAAAATTCATTGTCAGATGCTTATGTTAGACCAGTGGTTTGGAGAGGTAGCGAAATGATGGCTGTTTCTGCACAGTCAACCAAAATAAATGTGGCTATTGCTGTTTGGGAATGGCCAAGTTATTTCGATCCAGATCAAAAAATGCAAGGGATCAAACTTGATATTGCTAAGTGGAGACGTCCAAGTCCTGAATGTGGACCGGTTCATGCTAAAGCTGCTGGTTTATATATGATTTGTACACTCTCAAAACATGAAGCAGAAGCAAAAGGTTATAGTGACGCATTAATGTTAGATTATAGGGGGCAAGTTGCTGAGGCTACAGGCGCTAATGTGTTTTTTAGAATGCCAGATGGAAAACTTCATACGCCATTAGCTGATTGTTTTCTTGATGGAATTACAAGAAGAACAGTAATGAAACTTGCTGAAGAAAATGATATTCAGATTATTGAAAGAAAAATTATGCCGGAAGAAATGGCTGAGGCTGAAGAATGTTTTTTGACAGGTACAGCGGCAGAGGTCACTCCAGTTCAATCAATTGGAGATTACAAGTTTGAACCAGCTGAATTTTGTTTAAAATTGACAAAAGCTTATTCAGATTTAGTTAATGGTGATTAGAAAAATATTAAACCCATTTTTTTGTTGCTTCATCGTCAGACAAATTATAATCAACCCATTTTTTTCTATAGTTATTTTCTTCAACTTTCCAAAAAGGAGCTTTTGTTTTCAGCCAATCCATTATAAAATTACAACTATCGAATGCATTTTGCCTATGTTTTGCGGACACACCAACAAAAACAATTTGATCTGAGGGTAATAATTTTCCAACTCTATGTATTACAGTTACTCCAGTAATACTCCACCTTTCATAGCTTTGTTTAACAATTTTTTCAATTTCTAATTCAGTCATTCCGGAATAATGCTCGAGTGTCATCGAATCTATTAAATTATTGTTTCTTTCATCAAAACCTCTCACAACGCCAACAAAATTGACAATTGCACCTGTTTGGTTTCCTCGTAAAATATTAGTCTCTTCTGAAACATCAAAATCTTTATTCTGTATTTTGATTCTAACTGGGATTATTGGTTTTTTTTCCATTTACCCTCCTGTAACAGGGGGAAAAAAAGCTATTTCGTCATTATTACTTATTTTTGTTTCAAAAGAGCAATATGTTTTGTTTACAGCAATTTTAATTAAATCTTTTTTTATAAAAACTTTTTTGTAATCATCGTTTAAATTATTTAGATAATTAATAAGTTCACTTATGTTTTTTACATTATCAGGTAGTTCGATAAGTTCTTCTGATTTACCGATGTGTTCTTTAATCCAAGAAAAGTATTTTATAACCATCACTAACTCTCATTTTTATTATCTTTAAAAAATAAAACTAATTTCATAATATATTGAATTCCAGTTATCAAAGTAATTATGGCTGCAACCCATAGAAAAGTATATGAAATGATGCCTAACGCTTCTAGATTATAGGAAAAAGCATTTGTTCGCCAAACTAAAAAACTACCACAGGCAATCAGTTGTATTGTGGTCTTCCATTTTGAAAGAAAGGTTACCTCTAAGGTAATTTTATAACCAGCAATACTTTCTCTTAAACCGCTAATTAAAATTTCTCTCAAAACGATTATAAGTGCAGGTATAAAAGCGTAATTATATTCGAACATATGCTCTGAAGCTAAAGCAAAAATTATTCCAATTACTAAAAGTTTATCAGCAATTGGATCTAGAATTTTTCCAAAATTGGATATAACTTGATATTTTCTAGCATAAAAACCATCAAAGTAGTCAGTCATACCAGCTAAAATTAACAAAGGAGTAGCAACTATTGCACCTGTTTCACCGCCATAGATAACAATTAATGGAAGTAATAATGCTGTTAAACATCTGAATAATGTTAAACCATTAGGTATTGTGCTTTTAATTAAACTTTCTTTTATCATTAATAGCCTAACTTAATATCTTTTATACTACTACATTAAGGGTAAAATCTATTATAGTTAAGCAATTATTATTAATTAAAAAAGTTAAATACTTTTTGTGCTGTTGACTTGTTAATTCCTTCAACTTTTAGTAAATCCTTTAAGCTGGCTGTTCCAACAGCTTTTGCTGAACCGAATTCATCAAGCAATGATTTCTTTCTTTGAGCACCTATACCGTCTATTTCATCTAATGGGTTTTGAAATAATCTTTTTTTACTTTTAAGTCTATGGCCAGTAATTGCGTATCTGTGAACTTCATCTCTTAATTTTTGAAGAAAAAATAAAATTGAATCATCTTTTTCAAATATAATTTTATTGTTATACTTGGTATAAAAGCTTTCTCTTCCTGCATCTCTTTTTATACCTTTAGAAACTGCTAATACTTCAATATTTTCAATTTTCAATTTTTTAAGTACGGATAAAACAGTATTCAAATGACCTTTCCCTCCGTCAATGATTAATAAATCAGGATAATTTGAAGAAGCTTTTCCAGTAAACCTTCTTTCAATGACTTCTTTCATCATTAAATAATCATTATTATTCAGAGTTTCAGTATTTTTCGATGAATTTTTGTTTTTCCACTCAGAATTTATATTATACTTTCTGTATAATGATTTCAAAAAACCATCCTCATTAAAAGCTATCATTGCACCGACAGGTGATTTGCCTTGATGGTGAGAATTGTCATACACTTCTAATTTTTTTATTTTCTTTCTAAAATGGAAGGCATCTTGAAGTTTTAACAAATTTTTTTGATTTGATGATTTTTCATAGATTTTTCTATTAAGGTTTTCTTCAGCATTTTTTAGGGTAGAATTAATAAGTTCTAATTTTTTACCTCTTTGAGGAGACTCAATTCCAACTTTAAATTTATGTTTTGTTCTCAGAAATTCTTCAATGAGGGATTTATCTTTAGGATATTCATTAACAAGTATACTCTCTGCTGGAATATTTTTCTCGTAGAATTGGCATATAAATGCTTGCATGATTTCATTTTCATTAACATCAGTCCCATTTCTTCCAGGATTAGGAAAATAAGATTTTGATCCGTAGTTACAACCGTTTCTAATGATAGTCATTTGAATTACAACTTTATTATCAATTTTTTTTATTACTAAAAAATCAATATTTTTAACGTTTGGTATATTAATGTTCTGACTTGCATTTACTTCTGTTAGAGCTTTAACTCTATTTCTAAAAATTGCTGCAGCTTCAAAATTTTGTTTATTAGACGCATCATACATTTTGTCTATTAAATTTTGTTTTATTTTTTTGGAATTCCCATTTAGAAAGTTTTTGGCCTCAACTACAGTTTTTTTATAATTTTCTTCAGATATAAAATTGACACAGGGAGCGCTACATCTTTTTATTTGATATTGTAGACAGGGTCTAGTTCTTGACTTGAATATATTATCATTGCAAGTTCTCAGTAAAAATGCCTTTTGCAATGTTTCAATTGTTTTGTAAATCGTTCTTTTAGATACAAATGGTCCAAAGTATTCTCCTCTAATAGTTCTTGATCCACGATGAGAAGATATTTGTGGAAATGGGTGTGACAAATTAAATAATATAGAACTAAAACTTTTGTCGTCCTTAAGTAATATATTGTAAATTGGTTCGAATTTTTTAATTAAATTCGACTCTAGTAATAGAGCTTCAACCTCAGACGACGTAATAATGATCTCCATTTTAACTGTACTTGAGACCATATATGTTAGCCTTGAGTTAAGTCTTTTTGGCTGAGTGTAAAAACCAACTCTATTTTTTAGATTTTTTGCTTTACCAATATATAAATACTCTTCGTTTTCTCCCAACATCTGATAAATTCCAGATTTGTCAGGAATTGTTCTTAATTCATTTTTTATAACCTCAATCCCATTACTAAGAGAAGGTTTAGTCTTTTTTTTCATTTAGTAAATTTTGCACCTTAAATTAATTTTAATAAATAGTTTGTTTATTTCTTTTTACTAAATTTACTTCTGTAATTTTCTTTAGGAGCAACCATCAATCCTAGTTCTTTTTGTTGCAAGATTTTTATTTTATCTCTAATTTTCGCAGCCTCTTCAAATTCAAGGTTGCTTGCTGCTTTTTCCATATCTGACTGAAGTTCTTGAATTGATTGTTTAATACTTTTTCCAACATGTTTAGAACTTTTATTCTCTTCACCTTCTTCACTAAGATTCTCTAATATATTAGAAATTTTACTAATAACTGTTTTTGGAGTTATTTTATTCTTTAAATTATAATCAATTTGTTTTTTTCTTCTTCTGTTTGTTTCATCAATAGCGTACTGCATTGATCCAGTTATTGTATCAGCATATAATATGACATTACCTTCAACATGTCTTGCTGCACGTCCTATAGTTTGGATAAGTGATGTTTTTGATCTAAGGTATCCCTCTTTATCAGCATCTAATATAGCAACTAGTGCGCACTCTGGAATATCTAAACCTTCTCTTAAAAGATTAATTCCTATTAGCGCATCAAAAATTCCTAATCTCAAATCTCTTATTATTTCAATACGTTCAAGTGTATCCACGTCTGAGTGAATGTACCTTACTTTTAAACCAGCCTCAAACATATACTCACTCAAAGCTTCAGCCATTTTTTTGGTTAGTGTGGTAATTAAAACTCTATTTCCTTTTTTAGATTGCAACTTTGTTTCATGAATTAAATCATCAACTTGAGTTTTAGTAGGTCTTATAGTTATTTTAGGATCTATAAGACCAGTTGGTCTGACTGATTGTTCAATAAATATACCATTAGTTTTATTTAGTTCCCACTCTCCAGGAGTGGCTGAAACGTGAATAGTATGAGGTCTAAAAGCCTCCCATTCTTCAAATTTTAAAGGTCGGTTATCCAAGCAAGAAGGTAATCTAAAACCATATTCTGATAAAGTAGATTTTCTTCTAAAATCACCTTTATACATTGCACCTATTTGACTTACTGTTATATGACTTTCATCTGTAAATACAAGCGCGTCGTCAGGTAAATACTCAAAAAGAGTAGGTGGAGGTTCACCAGGATTTCTACCCGACAGGTATCTACTGTAATTTTCTATTCCTGGGCATGTCCCAGCAGCAAGCATCATTTCAAGATCAAAATTAGTTCGTTGCTCAAGTCTTTGTGCTTCAACTAATTTATTGCTTTTGTATAAGAAATCTAAATGATGTTTTAACTCCTCTTTTATAGACTTTATAGCTTCATTTAAAGTTGGTCTTGGTGTGACATAATGAGAGTTAGCATAAATTTTAATCGAACTTAATTTTGACAGTTTCTGCCCTGTTAAAGCATCTACCTCAAATAAATTTTCAATTTCATCACCGAATAAAGTTATTCTCCAAGCAACAGTTTCTAGGTGTGCTGGAAATATTTCTATTATATCTCCTCTTACTCTAAATGTACCTCTCACAAAGGACATATCGTTTCTAGTGTATTGAAGTTCAGTAAATTGTCTTAATAATTTTTGTCGTGGAAAATCTTGTCCTTCTTTTAAAGTCATTGTCATTTTTGAATATGTTTCTACTGATCCAATACCATAAATACAAGATACCGACGCAACAATAATAACGTCTTTTCTTTCAAGTAAAGCTCTTGTTGCAGAATGGCGCATTCTATCAATTTGGTCATTAATACTTGATTCTTTTTCTATATATGTGTCTGAACGAGGTACATATGCCTCTGGTTGATAATAGTCATAGTATGACACAAAATATTCAACAGCATTTTCAGGGAAAAAATCTTTCATTTCTCCATAAAGTTGCGCTGCAAGTGTCTTATTAGGAGCCATTACCAATGCTGGTCTATTCAGTGAATTAATGACATGGGCCATAGTAAAAGTTTTACCTGAACCTGTAACACCGAGTAAAACTTGATCTTTTTCATTATTATTAACACCTGAGATTAACTCGTCTATTGCTTGTGGTTGGTCTCCAGTAGGAATAAAGTCAGATTTTAGATTAAAATTAGATTTCAAAGAATTTGAAATATTATAATTTAATTTTTCAATTTTGTTCATTTTCATTAAATAAGTAATTAATTTGGCATAAAAAACTTTATATCAAAAAATTACCTATTAATTAATAAAAAAGATTTTTAACAACTATATTTTGTAGTAGATCTTAATGATAACTAAGTTTCTTTTTTTGGAGTTTAAATATGACTTTTATTTCTGACAGTTTGAATAGAATAAAACCTTCTGCAACAATGGTCATAACAGCCAAAGCAGCGCAATTAAAAAGAGAAGGAAAAAAAGTTATTGGATTATCGGCTGGTGAACCTGATTTTGATACACCAGATCACGTAAAGGTAGCTGCTATAGATGCAATTCAAAAAGGATATACAAAGTACACGAATGTAGAAGGTATACCAGAACTTAGGCAAGCCATAATTGATAAGTTTAAAAATGATAACGGTTTGAGTTATTCAATAAATGACGTGATTGTAAGTACTGGTGGAAAACAAATTTTATTCAACGCGCTGATTAGTTCTATAAATAAAGATGATGAAGTGATAATTCCAGCGCCATATTGGGTATCATATCCTGATATGACTTTATTAGCTGGGGGTAACCCTGTTATTGTAAGTTGTACTCAAGAAACAGACTTTAAACTTACAGCCAAAGAATTAGAACAAGTTATAACTAAAAAAAGTAAGTGGTTGATATTAAATAGTCCGTCTAATCCAACTGGATCTTGTTATTCTAGAAAAGAGCTTGAAGAAATTGCTGATGTTGTGAGAAAACATAAAAATTTATATGTCATGACAGATGATATATATGAATACATAGTTTATGACAATTTTGAATTCTTTACATTTGCTCAAGTTGCTCCTGATTTAAAAGATAGAGTTTTAACTGTAAATGGTGTTTCAAAAAGTCATTGTATGACGGGTTGGCGAATTGGATATGCAGTTGGTCCTGAAATATTAATCAAAGCGATGATTAAGATTCAAGGGCAGTCAACTTCCAATGCCTCATCCATTTCACAGTATGCTGCTTTGGCGGGAATAAGTGGAAGTAATGACTTTTTAAAACCTTGTTTAAAAGCTTTTGATGAGAGGAGACGATTTGTTGTAAGTAAACTCAATAATATTCAAGGCATAAGTTGTTTGTTACCTAAAGGAGCCTTTTATGCTTATCCAAATGTTTCTGGTTTAGTAGGAAAAAAAACAAACGAAGGAATAATATTAAAAAATGATAAAGATATTGTTGAATGGCTCTTAGAAAAAGCAGAAGTAGCAGCCGTACCTGGAGTAGCTTTTGGATTAGAACCTTTCTTTAGAATTTCATATGCAACAAGTTTAGACTTGTTAAAAGAAGCGATGAATAGAATTGAAAAAGCAGTATTAAGCTTATCTTAAAAATTTTGGAGTGGAATGTGTTTCTTAAAAAAAATAAGGTTTGGAATTTAAAAGAAAGTAGTATTACAAGTGAAAGTATTTTTAACAAACGACGAAAAATTATTAAAAATTTGGCTATAGGCTCCTTAGCTGTTCCTAGTGCGTCATTAATTCCTTTTACTGCATTTAGTTCATTTTATCCACCAATGACTAACAATTTCTACAAAGTAGACAGAGGTCTTACAAAAGAAAGCCTTGCAACTACCTATACAAACTTTTATGAATTTGGCTCAAGCAAAAATATTTGGAGAAGAGCTGCAGAGCTTAAAACAGATCCTTGGTTATTAACAATTGATGGATTGGTAAATAAACCATTAACTATAGATGTTAACGATTTATTAAAAAAAATTGGTGGAATTGAAGAAAGAGTTTATAGATTTAGATGTGTGGAAGCATGGTCTATGACAGTGCCTTGGGCGGGTTTTCCTGTTAATAAAATCTTATCACTTGTTGAACCAAAGACTGATGCTAAATTTGTAAAGTTTGAAACTTTTTTTAATCCAGATATTGCGCCAGGACAAAAACAAAAGTGGTATCCATGGCCTTATCAAGAGGGTATTACTGTTGAAGAAGCAAAAAATGATTTAAGTTTTATTGCCACAGGTATTTATGGCAAAGAATTACCTAATCAGAATGGCGCTCCACTACGCCTAATTCTTCCATGGAAATATGGTTTTAAATCTATAAAATCAATTGTAAAAATTAGTTTTGTAAATAAAAGACCCATAGGTTTATGGGAAAAACTTGCACCTAAAGAATATGGATTTTGGGCTAATGTTAATCCAAATGTACCACATCCTAGATGGTCACAAAAGTCTGAGCAACAATTAGGAGTTGATGGAAGGATACCCACTGTTATTTATAATGGATATGGTGATCACGTTGCTTCCATGTACAATAAATTAGAGAAAAGTTTGCAGAATAATCTTTTTAGATAAACGAATGTAAATCTGTTTATGAAAAATAATTCTAAAATTATGAATAATCATTTTAGCTTAGGTAGCGCATTTTATGATATTACTAAACCAGCGATATTTCCAAATCACATTTTAAGATTTAGAAATAATAGGGCCGCTAAACTAATTGGTTTTGATGGCCTATCAGATGATGAATGGATAGATTATTTCGGGAAATTTTCTAAATATCCTGGAGTTAATCATGATCCCTTGGCTTTAAAATATCATGGTCATCAATTTGGACATTACAATTCTGAATTGGGCGATGGAAGAGGTTTTCTATTAGCACAATTTTTAGACAAGAATAAAAATTTATGGGATCTAGGAACAAAAGGATCTGGACAGACAAAATATAGTAGAGGAGGGGATGGAAGACTAACATTGAAAGGAGCAATTCGTGAATTATTAGCTACAGAGTTTTTATCTGCTTTAGGTGTGGCAACTAGTCAAACTTTATCTATAATTGAAACAGAAGAGAAACTTCATAGAAATGACGAGCCATCTCCGACTAGATCTGCAGTTTTAGTCAGAAGAAGTAATGGTCATATAAGAATTGGTACTTTTCAAAGATTAGCCTATTTAAATCAACAGGATAATCTCGAAATACTATTAGATTATTTAAGAGATAACTATTTCACTCATATTAATAAAAGTAGTAATCGTGATGTTTTTATAGAGACAATTTTTTTAGAGTGTGTAAAAAACATTGCTAACTCAATGGGTAAAATTATAGTTTCAGGTTTTGTACATGGCGTCTTGAATACGGACAATTTTAATGTAACTGGTGAAGTTTTTGATTTTGGTCCATGGAGATTTATACAATATGCAAATCAAAATTTTACTGCGGCTTATTTTGATTACAATGGCAGGTATTCATTTGGTAGGCAGCCAGAAGCAGCATTGTGGGCTCTAACTCAGTTAGGTAAAAGTTTCAATAAGTTAATTAATGAAAAAAGAATTATTGAAATATTAAACGAATTTTCCACAACTTTTCACTTATCTCTAAAAAGACATTTTTGTTGGAGAATTGGAATACAAGATATAGATATTAAAAGCCTAAGCGAAATTATGAATGTTTTGTTAAATGAAAGTGAAAAACATAAAATAGAATTTGCGTCCTTTTTCTATGATTTCTTCGGTGGCAAAGAAGCAGTAATAGACTGTTTGAAGACTAATTATGGAAATAAATACAAGGTTGAAGGATTTTTGAAAATTACAGATATTCTTAAAGACAGCCAATCATCTAAAGGAGCTTTAGAAAAAAGAAAATTAATAAATAAAAATAGAGAAAACATGCTTATAGATGAAGTGGAGCAAATATGGGAGGAAATTAATAAAAATGATAATTGGAAATTATTAGAGCAAAAAATTAGTAAAGTTAGAAAATTAGGTAATTCATTAGAGTCCCAAAAGCTTGTTAACTTTTAGAATGGTTTCCTGATTTGTTTTAAGTGTGTTTTTGTTATAATGAAATAATTGTCCTTCAAATTTTTTTAAAATCCTTAGGTCTTCAAGATTTTTTAAGAAATTAGAAATTTTACCTGTTTCTTTTGAGAACTTTGATACAAATAAGGGTATAGGTAATGTTGCAGTTTCTGAAACCATATTAACACTATCGCTGGTTACTATAATATAATCAGCTATTCGCAAAATTTCTGGATAAGGGTTATGTTCTGATGAAGTAACTATTTGAAAATTTTCATTATGTTTTAAAAATGAGTAATTAAAAATTTTAGCAGCCTTTAGAGGTGTTCGTCTAGAAAGCAAAACAAGTAACCTACAGTCAAGATTTTTTGTCGCTTCAAGTATTTTCATGCTTAAAAAATAATAATCACAATTCTTAGGTTTGTATCTTTTACTATTCCCGCCAATCATTAAAAGAACAAGATTTTTTTTATTTCCTTTGATCAAATTTATCTCTCTTTCTTGAAATTTATTTAATTCATTAAAATTAAAGAAAGTAAGTGCCCCTTTTGTTTGTATAACATTTTTGGCAGTTATGTTGTCGTGTTCTGGAATAAGTAATAAATCAAAATATTCAAAAGGTAATTTTGGGTTTTGAATATGAATATTTTTAACTTTATCTTTCAGAATAAATTTTAAAGCAATTGAAACTCCAGCCATTCTTTTGCCGGTTGTAATTATAAAAGAAGGTGTAGATTTATTTTTCAGTAAATGGTCTTTAACAGAAGATATAAATAATTTTCTGATTAATGGGAATTTTTTTAACAAATAAGGTGGATTGTATCTAACTATTTCAAAATTTATATTCAATAATTTGGCAAGTGCTAGGGACTGATTTTCCATTCCTTTTGTTCCATCGCTTATTACCCAAGCATCGATTTTTGTTGACTTTTTCAACGTCTAACTCACTAAAACTTATTATATTCTGAAATAAAATTGTAAATATGTGCTCATTATAGTAATATTATTACAATTTATTTACTAAATACTATAAAGAAATATTAATTAAATGAAAAACGAAAAAACTAAGTTGGATAGTATTGATCTTACGATATTAAGTGAATTACAAAAAAAAGGTAAAATCAGCAATGTAGAACTAGCTCATATAGTTAGCATTTCTCCTCCATCATGTTTAAGACGAGTTAAATCTTTAGAGAAGAGGAATTTCATTCGTGGTTATAACGCTATTTTAAACCCAGAACTCTTAGGTTTTAAAGTAACAGTATTTGCCCATGTAGGACTTGAAAGTCAAGCTGAAACTGATCTAAAAATTTTTGAAAATTATATCTCTCTTTTTCCTGAAGTAAGAGAGTGCTATATGCTTGTTGGAGAAGTTGATTTTCTCTTAAAAATTGTTGCTAAAGATTGGGATCATTTTCAAACATTCTTAACTAAAAATCTTACTCAAGCTCCTAAAGTTAGTAATGTTAAAACTTCATTAAATATAAGAAGTATTAAAAGTTTACCTGAAATACCATTTGAAATTATGCCGAAATGACTTCAATTGATAATATTTCATAATGTTTTGTACCACCAGGAGTGGAAACAACAACGGATGCGCCTTCTTCTTTACCTATCAATGCTTTTGCTATTGGTGAGGCTATTGATATAAGTTTCAATTCCAGATTAGCTTCATATGGTCCTACTATTTGATAATCTATTTCCTGATCATTCTCTTCATCAAAGATTTTGACCCTAGTCCCAAAAGTTACAGTTTCACCTGATAATTTACTAAGATTTATTACCTCGGCTCTACTAGTAACGTCCTCAAGTTCTTTAATTCTTCCTTCAATGAATGACTGTCTGTCTTTTGCAGCGTGGTATTCGGCATTTTCTTTTAGATCACCATGTTCTCTGGCAACGGCTATTGCCTGAATAACTTTAGGCCGTTCTGATTTTTTTAAATCATTTAGCTCGGATTTAATCTTTTCAAGCCCAGATAATGTAAATGGTATTTTATCCATATTAAATTTTCCAAAAAATAAATCATATAGTACTCATATAATATAATATATACACTATTCAAAGTATGATTGAAGAGATTTGATTTTTAAATGTTTACTTTTTATGGATTTTATAGCTGATGCAGCTGCTTGAGCGCCTTGAAGAGTAGTATAATAAGGAATTTTATTTATAAGTGCAGTTTGTCTCAGAGAGAAACTATCTTTAATTGAATTTGTTCCTTCTGCCGTATTAATCACAAGCTGTATTTCCTTAGATAACATCGCATCAACAGCATTTGGTCTGCCCTCAATTACCTTCTTAATATATTTAGTACTAACATTATTATCATTTAGTTTCTTAGCTGTTCCACTTGTAGCGCATATTTTGAAACCTAAATCTTCAAAGTTCTTCGCAATCGT
Source organism: uncultured SAR116 cluster alpha proteobacterium (assembly GCA_902514865.1). Classification (GTDB taxonomy): domain Bacteria; phylum Pseudomonadota; class Alphaproteobacteria; order Puniceispirillales; family Marisalimonadaceae; genus Marisalimonas. The sequence goes on along the minus strand of CABXSI010000002.1, from coordinate 26,228 downwards.
AATAATATTCTTTTTATCATCATCCTTGATAGAAATAAAAATTTGACCTTTTAGTGGTAAATTAATGTTTGCACCAAGCTGACTTTTTGCAAAAGCTTCACCAAAAGTTGACCCTATTCCCATAACTTCCCCAGTGGACTTCATTTCTGGTCCCAGAATTACATCTGTTCCTGGGAACCGTGCAAAAGGAAAAACAGCTTCTTTTACAGATATATGTTTCATTTTATTTGGAGTAAGTTTAAAATCTGATAATTTTTTTCCTGTCATTATTTGCGATGCTATTTTTACAAGAGGAATACCAGTTGATTTAGCAACGAAAGGGATAGTTCTACTTCCTCTCGGATTTACCTCTAATATAAAAATTCTATTACTTTGAATTGCGAATTGTATATTAATAAAACCAATAACCTTTAATCCTTTAGCAAGTTTTTTAGTTTGTAAAATTATTTCATTAATAATTTTTTCTTCAAGAGTTTGAGGTGGAAGAGCACAAGCTGAATCACCAGAATGGATGCCCGCTTCTTCTATATGTTCCATTATGCCTGCAATAAATGTTTCTTCTCCATCAGATATAGCGTCAACATCAACTTCAATTGCATTTTTTAAAAAACTATCTATGAGTACAGGATTATTTCCAGAGACTTTAACAGCGTCATTTATATATTTTTGTAACTGGTAATCATTATAAACTATTTCCATAGCACGACCACCAAGAACATAACTAGGTCTTATTACGACTGGAAAACCAATTTTATGAGCTATTTCAATAGCCTTGTTTTTACTACTTGCAACATCATTCAATGGCTGATTTAGTTTTAAAGTTTGTAGCAGTTCTTTAAAGCTCTTTCTATCTTCAGCTAAGTCTATTGCTTTTACAGATGTTCCTAAAATTTTTATTCCTGCTCTTTCTAGACCAGATGAAATTTTTAATGGTGTTTGTCCTCCTAATTGCACTATTGCTCCAATCACCTTTCCATTTTTATTTTCTTTATCAATAATAGAAAGAACATCTTCATGAGTTAGAGGTTCAAAATATAACTTATCGGATGTATCATAATCAGTAGAAACTGTTTCAGGGTTACAATTGATCATAATAGTCTCGTAGCCTGCTTCTGTTAAACTGTATGCTGCGTGAACACAACAATAGTCAAACTCTATACCCTGACCAATTCTATTTGGACCTCCTCCAAGAATAATAACTTTATTTTTTGTTGAGGGGTAAACCTCGCATTCATTAATATTATTTTGCTCGTAAGTACTATACAGATAAGCTGTTTCAGAAAAAAATTCGGCAGCACATGTATCAACTCTCTTGTAAGATGGAAAAATTTTAAATTTATAACGAAGCTCAGATATTTTCTGAACACTTAAGTCGGTTAATTCTGATATACGTTTATCGGAAAAACCCATAGACTTTATATTTCTTAGAAATATTTTATCTAGAGGGAATAAGTTTTCTTTTAATTTTTCCTCTATATTTATTATACCAGCTATTTGTTCTAAAAACCATTTATCCCATCCAGTAATCTTTGAAACATCTTCAATTGAGACTTTACATCTTAAGGCTGTTGATATTCTTAAAATTCTTTCAGGAACTTGTTCAGCTAACCAGCCAAATATATTGTCTTTGTCATTTAATGCTTCATTTTGAGATGGATAAGGTACATCATTTAAACCAGATAAATCTGTTTCTAGAGATCTAAGAGCTTTTTGAAGAGATTCTTGAAATGATCTTCCAATGGCCATTGCCTCTCCTACAGATTTCATGGAAGTTGATAAGAAATTGTTACTTCCAGGAAATTTTTCAAATGTAAAACGAGGTATTTTTGTAACTACGTAGTCTATAGTAGGTTCAAAACTAGCAGGTGTTGATTTTGTAATATCATTTTGTAATTCGTCTAAATTATATCCAATGGCAAGTTTAGCAGCGACTTTAGCTATAGGAAAACCAGTCGCTTTAGAAGCTAAGGCGGATGATCTACTAACTCTTGGATTCATTTCAATTACAATTAATCTGCCATCTATTGGGTTAAGTGCAAATTGTACGTTTGATCCACCAGTATCAACACCAATTTCTCTAAGAACCGCAATACTGGCATTACGCATTCTTTGATATTCTTTGTCAGAAAGAGTTAAAGCTGGAGCGACAGTTATTGAATCTCCAGTATGCACGCCCATTGGATCTACATTTTCAATAGAACATATAATTATACAGTTATCAGAATGATCTCTAACAACTTCCATTTCATACTCTTTCCAGCCAAGAAGAGATTCTTCAATAAGTACTTCAGTGTTTGGAGATAATTTAAGTCCATTTGAAACAATCTCAATGAATTCTTCTTTATTATATGCTATGCCGCCTCCTTCTCCACCAAGGGTAAAGGATGGCCTAATAATAGCTGGTAATCCTACAAAATCTAATGCCGAATTAGCCTCATCAAGATTTTTAGCAATTTTTGCTCTTGCTGAATCTAATCCTATTTTGTTCATACTTTTTTTAAATAATTCTCTATCCTCAGCTTTATTTATAGAGACTGGTTTGGCACCAATAATTTCTACGTCATTTTTTTCAAGAATGCCTGAATTATGCAAGTCCAAGGTAGCATTTAAAGCTGTTTGTCCACCCATAGTTGGAAGAATTGCATCAGGTTTTTCTATTTGTATGATTTTTTCAATTGTATTTTTTTCTATAGGCTCAATATAAGTTGCATTTGCCATTATTGGGTCTGTCATGATAGTAGCAGGGTTAGAATTAATTAAAATTACCCTTATACCTTCTTCCATAAGAGCCTTACATGCTTGAGCACCTGAGTAGTCAAATTCGCAAGCTTGACCAATAACAATAGGACCCGCTCCAATAATTAAAACTGATTTTATGTCATTACGTTTTGGCATTTTTTGATACTTTTATATAATTTAAAAATTCTTCAAATAGATAAGAGGACTCAGTTGGCCCAGGAGAGGCTTCAGGATGGTATTGCACAGAAAATATTGGAAGCTTTTTATGTTTGAGGCCTTCTATTGAACTATCAAACAAAGAAGTGTGAGTAATTTCAAAACACTTAGGAAGAGAGTTTATATCTATTTGATAACCGTGATTTTGGCTAGTTATTTCAACTTTGTTACTTAATAAATTTTTAACTGGGTGATTAGCCCCTCTATGTCCTTGAGACATTTTACTGGTTGTAGCACCAAAAGACAGCCCAATTAATTGATGACCAATGCATATTCCAAAAACAGGAATATTTAACTTGAATATTGACTTAAGTAGTTTTCTACACTTTTTTTCTGTTGCTGCAGGATCTCCTGGTCCGTTAGATAAGAAAATTCCATCTGGTTCAAAATTTGAAATTATTTCAAGATTAGTATCTTCTGGTAATACAACAACATCAGCATTTAAATTAACAAGGTGCCTAAGTATATTTTGTTTAACACCAAAATCGATGACAACTATTTTTGGTTTAAAATTTCCATTTTCTATATTTCTTTTGGATAATAATTCGTGAGGACGTTCAGTGAATTTGTATTGGTCCTTTGTGGTTACAAAAGACGAGAGATTTAAACCATCCATTTTAGGGTGTTTATTTAATTCAGATTTTAATTCATTTAAATCAAAATTTCCGTTTTCATCGTAACATATCATCGCATTACAACTTTTATATTTGCGTATGGTTTTAGTTAGTAAGCGTGTGTCAATTCCAGAAATTCCAGGAATGTTGTTAAAAACTAACCAATTATTAAAGTCTTTTTCTGAACGCCAATTTGACGGAGATGATGGAGGTTGTCTTACAACAATTCCTGCCACAGATCCAGTTTGTCCTTCATCATCAGAACTATTTGAACCTATATTCCCAATATGCGGAAAGGTAAACGTAATTATTTGACCTGCATAAGAAGGGTCTGTAATTATTTCTTGATAGCCTGTAAGAGAAGTATTAAAGCATAATTCTCCTATACTTCTTTTTTTTGAACCAAAAGATGTTCCAAAAAAATGTGAGCCGTCACTTAAAATTAATATACAATCTAATATTTTTTTATTAATTTTGTTTAAATTAAATGGAATATAACCGTTATCTGAAAATTCTTTTTTTTGATTTGAATTTTTCATTCCACTCCTTAATTTTTTTACTTACAAGTTAAAGCATAAGAAATAAGATATTAATAAAATTTTGGGAATAAAAATTAAGTAATTTTTACATATTTTTTTCATCAAAGATGTAATTAGAATGTATTATTATTTTCGTCAATAAAATTAAAAAAAAATAGTTAAATTCATGCAGATTTTTATATATTTTTTATTGTCACTTACACTTTTAATATTAATAACAAAATTTAGGAAAAAAAAATGATCATAAGAGAAGATATAAAAAATAATTTAAAAGAAGCAATGATAAACAAAGATGTTGATTTAATTAGTGCCTTAAGATTAGTTATAGCTTCGATTAAAGATAGAGATATAATAGCTAAAGGTAAAGGAAACGACACAGGTATTAACGATGAAGAAATAATTTCCCTACTTCAGACAATGATCAAACAAAGAAAATCGTCTGCAGACATGTATAGGGAAGGTAATAGGGAAGATTTGGCAAAAAAAGAAGAAAATGAAATAGAAATAATTTCTAAATTTTTACCCAAACAACTATCTAAAGAAGAAATAAACAATATTATTGATATTACTATAAAATCATGTGAAGCCTCCTCTATGAAAGATATGGGTAAAGTAATAAAATTATTAAAAGAAAAGCACAATGGAGAAATGGACTTTGGGGATGTAAGTAAAATTATTAAAAGCAAGCTAACTAGTTAATAAACTTAATTGATAAAAAAATAAGTATAGAATGGATATAAAAGAAGAAATCAAAAATTCAATTAGATTATCTGAGGTTATTGGTAATAATATATCTCTGAAAAAACGTGATAAATCTAATTATATTGCTCTATGTCCTTTTCATAAAGAAAAAACACCTTCTTTCAATGTTTCAGATGATAAAGGTTTTTTTCATTGTTTTGGATGTGGGAAAAATGGTGATATTTTCACTTATGTTATGGAAATAGAAAATTTAACTTTTGTAGAAGCTTTGAAGAAATTAGCAGATCAAGCAGGAATAAATTATAATTATGATACGTTTTCCGAAAATCCAAAATTAAAGAATCAACTTCATCTTTTAAAGAGAGTTTCTGATTCTTATATACAAAACTTAAATGCTCCCATTGGAGAAAAGGTAAGAAACTATTTGTACGAAAGAGGAATAAATAAATCTATAATTCAAAATTTTAGAATAGGTTATTCAGGCAATTTAAAATCGAATGATTATTTGGTATCACGTTTAAAAGCAGAAGGCTTTTCTATTTCTGATATGATTGAAATTGGGTTAGTTAAAGAAAATCATAAAAAAAAGTATATTTTTTATTTTCAGCAGAGGCTTATGATTCCTATTTTAAATAACTCAGGAAAGGTAATTGCTTTTGGTGGTAGATTGATAGGAGATGGTAACCCAAAATATTTAAACTCTCCTGAAACATTTTTATTTCACAAGAGTAAACAATTATTTGGAGTTATGAATGCAAAAAAATATCTCAATAATAAAAGATTAGTCGTTTGCGAGGGTTATATGGATGTTATTTCATTAACTTCACATGGTTACCCTGCTGTTGCTTCGTTAGGTACAGCATTAACAGAAAATCAGATTGAAAATATTTTTAATATATCTGACGAAGCTTTTCTGGTTTTTGACGGAGATAATGCAGGTCAAAGCGCCACATTAAGAGTATTCGAAAAATATCTTCCAAAGTTGAAATTGAATAAAAAATTAAAATTTGTATTTCTACCGGATCGTCTTGATCCAGAGGAATTTATTAATAAAAATGGCTTGAATGAATTTGAAAAAATTTTAGATGGAGCAATGGGGGCTTTAGACATGATATGGATGCAAGGTTTAAAAGTAATTAAAGAAAATGATCCTGAAAGTCATGCATTTTTTTGGAATTATTTAAGAAGTAAAGTTAATTTAATTGAAAATTTTAACATTAAACAAGCTTTTAGAGATGAAATTGAAAAAAGAATTAAATTATTTAGAAAGAAAAATAGTAATTCACTTAATAAACTAAATAATTTAGAAGTTTCTAATTATAATATATTTTCAATTAAAAGAAATTTACCTAAAACTGGAATTGAAATTAAAATTGGAGCAATTATTTATCTTATGTTATTATTCCCTAGATTAAGTTTAGAATTTGATGAAAAAATTTCTTTAATCGACTTTAGAAAGAAAGATTTAAATCAATTGAAGAAAGCAATTCTAAAATCAGTTAATGAATCACCTAAAATATATTCTAAAGATTTACAGCAGGATATGGTAAAAAAAGGTTTTACTATGCAAATTAAAAGTTTTATGCAAAGTAATTATCCTTCAAGATTAAACTTAGATTTGAAAAATATAAATGATGAAAAGGTAGAAAAAATTTTTCAAGAATTATTGGACTTAATCGATATAAGAAAGATTAGTTTTTTTGAAAATAACCAAAATTAAAATGAGATGATGTATGTTGGCCAAAACAGAAAATAAAAAAAATTCTAATAAAAATATTAATGATAGCCCTATTTTAGATCTTAATAACTCAGCTATTAAGTTACTTATTAAAAAAGGTAAGGCTAATGGATTTGTAACACTAGACGACTTAAACTCCGCTTTACCGCCTGGTGAATACTCTTCAGAACAGATTGAAGATATTCATTCTGCAATTAATGATATGGGTTTAAATATAGTTGACCAGCAAGAAGAAAGCTCTTTAGAAGAATCGGATGATAAAAATGCTGGAAACTTATCAGACGAAGAAGGTGCTCGTTCTGACGACCCTGTAAGGATGTACTTGAAAGAAATGGGAACAGTGGAACTTTTATCAAGAGAAGGAGAGATTTCTATTGCAAAGAGAATTGAGGCTGGCAGAGAGTTAATGGTAGGTGGAATTTATGAGTCACCACTTGCTATGAGAGCCTTCCTCAAATGGAGAGATGAAGTTGATGATGGAACAATGTTGTTAAGAGATATTATTGATCTTGAAACGACATATGCTCGTATTAATGGTGGAGCTAATGAACCTATTGTTTCTAATGATAATCTCAAAAGTCATAAATCAAATGAGTTAAATACAACATTAAAATTACACAACATAAATATTAATACTACAAGTGATGACGTTATTGAAAAAAATAAAGAAAAAGACAAAATAAAAAGCGATGATGATAATGACGATGTCAATGAAGATGATAGTGAAGAAGAAAATGAAGAAGATGATATAAATTTGTCTTTAGTCGCTATGGAAGCAGAGATTAAAGAACAAATTCTAAAAATGATTGATGATGTTGCTAAAACTTTTAAAGAAATTCTTACTCTTAGTGAAAGAAGAATTGCAAGATTAAGAAAAGGTGAAACTCTAGTTCCAAGATCTGAAAAAAGATTACATGAACTTAGAATTTTACTTATTGAACAAATGGAAAAAATTTACCTCAACAATAATAGACAAGAAGAGCTGATAGATCAGATGTATGGTCTAAATAGGCAAATAACTAATGTAGAGGGGTCTTTATTAAGATTAGCTGAAAATTCTGGTGTAAAAAGAAAAGATTTTATTAGTAGTTGGGTTGGTAATGAAATTAACCACAATTGGGCAATAAAGCCTGGAAAGTCAAAAAATTGGGATAAATTCGCCTCAGATTATAATGACCAAATAATAGGAATTTGTGATCAGGTATTTGATTTTGTAAATAATGTTAGTTTGCCTATTCAAGAATATAAAAAACTTATACAAATAATTCAAAGGGGAGAGCGTGAAGCTGCTCGAGCTAAAAAAGAAATGGTAGAAGCTAACTTAAGATTAGTAATATCTATTGCCAAAAAATATACAAATAGAGGTCTTCAATTTTTAGATTTAATTCAAGAGGGTAATATAGGTTTAATGAAAGCAGTCGATAAATTTGAATACAGAAGGGGCTATAAGTTTTCGACATATGCTACATGGTGGATTAGACAAGCCATAACACGTTCGATTGCAGATCAGGCAAGAACAATCAGAATACCCGTTCATATGATTGAAACTATTAATAAACTTGTTAGAACGTCTAGACAAATGCTTCATGAAATTGGAAGGGAACCAACCCCTGAAGAATTATCTGAAAAGATTTCAATGCCACTTGATAAAGTAAGAAAAGTTTTAAAAATTGCTAAAGAGCCAATTTCACTTGAAACGCCAGTAGGTGACGAGGATGACAGTCATTTAGGTGATTTTATAGAGGATAAAATGGCGGTTCAGCCCCTTGAAGCTGCAATTCATGCTAATTTACGAGAAACTACTACTAGGATATTAGCTAGTCTAACACCAAGAGAAGAAAGAGTTTTAAGGATGCGATTTGGTATTGGTATGAATACTGACCATACCCTAGAAGAAGTTGGGCAACAATTTAGCGTTACAAGAGAAAGAATTCGACAGATTGAAGCCAAAGCATTAAGAAAGTTGAAACACCCAACAAGATCCAGAAAATTAAGATCATTTTTAGAAAATTAAGTTTTAGTCTTTATATACTTACTCTTTACATAGTTAATTTGTGATTGTATAAACCAGCTTAAATGTTATGAACAAAAATAATTTTACAGGCCTGTAGCTCAACTGGTTAGAGCCCTCCGCTCATAACGGAGTGGTTGGGGGTTCAAGTCCCTCCAGGCCTACCATTTACTAATAAATATTCTTAATTCTTTTTTTTTAGAGAAATTTTAACTAATCTATTTATGTTTATTTCACTTATAAAATTTTAAAGGTAAAAATGACGAAAAAAAAATATAAAGATTTAAGAAGTTCAAGATGGTTTTCTCCTCAAGATGTAAGATCTTTTGGCCATAGATCCCGAGCAATGCAAATGGGTTTGAGTAAAGATGACTGGGAAAATAAACCACTAATAGGTATAATTAATACTTGGTCTGATATACAACCTTGTCATTCACATTTTAAACAGAGAGTTGAAGATGTGAAAAAGGGCATATATCAATCTGGTGGGTTCCCAGTTGAACTTCCTGCTATTTCTCTTGCAGAGATGTATGTGAAACCAACTACCATGCTTTACAGAAATATGCTTGCAATGGAAGTCGAAGAATTAATAAGATCCCATCCAATTGATGGTGTTGTCTTAATGGGTGGTTGTGACAAGACAGCACCAGCTCTAACTATGGGATCAATAACTTTGGATCTTCCAATGATTTTTTTACCTGCTGGTCCAATGTTAAGAGGTAATTATAAAGGTAAGTTTTTAGGAAGTGGTTCTGATGGTTGGAAATACTGGGATGAATTAAGAGCGGGCAATATAAATAATAAAGATTGGGAAGATGTTGAAGCTGGAATAGCCAGATCTTATGGACATTGTATGACAATGGGAACTGCAAGTACAATGACAGCTATAACAGAGGCTTTGGGGTTATCCTTACCAGGTGCCAGTTCTATTCCAGCCGCTGACTCAAACCACATAAGAATGTCAACTAATGTAGGAAGAAGAATAGTTGAAATGGTTTGGGAGGACTTAACTCCATCTAAAATAATAACTAAAAAATCAGTTGATAATGCTGTTACAGTAGCTATGGCAATGGGTTGTTCTACAAATGCTATTATTCATTTAATTGCTATGGCAAGGCGCGCTGGTATTAATTTGACAATGGATGATTTAGATCAAAAAGGAAGAGAAATTCCTCTTATTGCTAACATTAGACCATCAGGTAAAAATTATTTAATGGAAGATTTTTTTTATGCAGGTGGTATTTTAGCTTTAATGCATGAATTAAGAGAAAAACTTAATTTAGATCAAATAACAGTTTCAGGCCTAAGCTTAAGAAATATTATTTCTGAAACAAAAACTATTAACGAAGATATAATCCGTCCGTTGGATAATCCAATTTATAAAGAAGGATCTTTAGCAGTGTTAAAAGGTAATTTAGCTCCTGATGGATGTGTGATTAAACCAGCAGCATGCGATGTGAAATTTTTTAAACATAAAGGTCCAGCAATAGTTTTTAATAGTTATCCTGAAATGAAAGAAACAATAGATAGAGATGATTTTGATGTCACAGAAAATCATATTTTAGTGCTTAGAAATGTTGGTCCAGTGGGTGGTCCTGGTATGCCTGAATGGGGCATGATGCCTATCCCAAAAAAACTTCTTAAAAAAGGAGTAAGGGATATGATAAGGATATCAGACGCCAGAATGAGTGGGACTAGTTATGGAGCGTGTATTCTTCACGTGGCTCCTGAAAGTTTTGTAGGTGGTCCATTATCCTTGTTAGAGACTGGCGATATGATTGAAATTGACATCGAATTGCGCTCTATTAATATGTTAGTTGACAATGGAACTTTATCCTTAAGAAGAAAAAAAATTAAACCTAAAGAACCTAAAGCAGGAAGAGGCTGGTTATGGATGTATAGCAATCATGTAACACAAGCAAATAATGGTTGTGACTTTGATTTTTTGGAAACAGATTTTGGAAAGTCTGCTAAAGAACCAGACATATTTTAAGGTAGCACATGATAAATAATGAAATTAAAAAAATTTATTTGAATTCAAGTGTTGCAACAATATGTACTGCATTATTTAAAAGAGGGTTTCGAAACCAGTTTATTCAAGGCATTTTTCCACTTAACCCTAATCTTCCAAACATGGTTGGGTTAGCTTATACCGTTAGATATATTCCAGCAAGAGAAGATCTAAATACATTAGATGTGTTCAAAAATCCAAATCATCCTCAAAGAGTTGCAGTTGAGAAATGTCCAAAGGATTATGTTTTAATATTCGATAGTCGTAAAGACCCAAGAGCAGCTTCAGCAGGCGCTATTTTGATTACTAGATTAATGGTTAAAGGGTGTGCCGGAGTAGTAACAGATGGAGGTTTTAGGGACTCAAATGAGATAAAAAATCTAAAAATACCTTCATATCATAATAGGCCATCGTCTCCCACTAACCTTACTCTGCATCAGGCTGTGGATATAAATATGCCCATAGGTTGCGGTGATGTTGCAGTATGGCCAGGAGATTTATTGGTAGGCGATAAAGAAGGAGTAGTAGTAATACCGACTGATATAGTAAAAGAGATTGCTGATGAGGTAAAATCTATGACAATTTATGAGGACTACGTGATTGAAAAGGTTAAAAAAGGTTCGTCAATAAAAGGTTTGTATCCATTAACAGATGAAAAAGAGAAAAGTGATTTCGAGGATTGGTTAAAGATTAATTAATTTATATATTTCATAAGTGAGGGGAGTTAAATCATATGGATCATAATCAGACTTATGAGGGGCACTCAAAAAGTATAATCTTAAATGATTCAGATAACATAATTATTGCATTAGATAATATGAAAGCTGGACATTACTTGAAAAATTTTGATGTTATTATAGATGCACCTATATTATCTGGACAGAAGATTGCAAGAGTTAATATTTCTAAAGACAGCCCAATATATAAATATGGAACCATTATAGGTTTTGCTGATTCTAATATAGTTAAAGGTCAGGTTCTAACTAATTCAAATGTTGTTTTTAAAGAATTTAGTAGAGAGCACGAATACTGTTCAAAATATCAACCAACTAGATTTGTAAACGCATCAAGTGAAAGAACATTTTTGGGGTATAAAAGACCAGATGGAAATGTAGGTACTAGAAACTTTATTGCGGTAGTTTCAACTGTAAATTGTTCTGCTACTGTTGTACACGAAATTGCAGCACATTTTACTGATGATATTCTTAAAAATTATCCTAATGTTGATGGTGTGGCTGCGTTTAGTCATTCTACTGGATGTGGGATGGAACTTTCTGGAGAACCTATGGACCTGCTTCATAGAACTCTGGGAGGATATATAAATCATTCAAATGTAGCTTCATCTTTAGTTGTTGGATTAGGATGCGAAAGATGTCAAGTAGGTGGTTTGTTTACCAATCAAGGGTTAAATGAAAGTTCAATTTTAAAAACTTTAGTTATGCAAGATAATGGTGGAACAACTGCTACAATTAAAGCTGGTATAAAATATGTAGAAGAAATGTTAGATGAGGCCAATAAAATTCAAAGGGAAAAGGCTTCTCTATCTAATTTGATTATTGGGCTTCAATGTGGTGGTTCGGATGCTTTTTCATCTTTATCTGCCAACCCATCTTTAGGAAAAGCTGTTGACATATTAGTAAGTCATGGAGGTACAGCTATCTTGTCAGAAACACCAGAAATTTATGGTGTTGAAAACAGTCTAACTGCAAGGGCTGTAAGTATTTCTGTAGCAGAAAAATTAATGGATAAAGTTACTTGGTGGAAAGAAGTTTATTCTGTTGGTCGGGATGTACAAATAAATGGAATAGTTAGCCCAGGTAATCAAAAAGGTGGTATTTCAAATATTTTAGAAAAATCATTAGGCTCTGCTATGAAGGGTGGTACAAGTGGATTGATGGAAGTTTATAATTATGCAGAAAAAGTTACTAAAAAAGGTTTTGTATTTATGGACACACCCGGCTTTGATCCTGTTTCTGCAACAGGCCAAATTGCTGGAGGCGCAAATTTAGTCGCATTTACTACTGGGAGAGGATCATGCTTTGGTGCTAAGCCAACTCCTTCTATAAAACTTGCTACTAACACTAATCTGTATAAAAAAATGAACGAAGATATGGACATTAATTGTGGGTTAGTAATTGACGGTGACAAAAATATTGATGAGATGGGAGCTGAAATTTTTGAAGAATTTATTTCGTTTGCCTCCGGTAAGAAAACAAAAAGTGAAATTTTAAACCTTGGACGTCACGAATTTGCTCCATGGCAGATTGGAATTACTGGTTAATTATTTTTAAAAAATTGTAAAAGAAAAACTCTTGTAGAAGATGCTAACGAAGTTTTTCTATTCAGATCTATTCGAGTTATTAAACTTTCAATCGAACAATTTCTTATTTTAGAAACTATCTTTATAGCTTCCCAAAATTCGCTCTCTAGAGACAATGAAGTTCTGTGTTTGTTTATCGTAATAGATCTTTTTATTAACATTTAATCAATTTCTTTTAACGCAAAAAGGCCAACTATTTCAATATGTGAAGAAAATAGAAATTGATCAATTGGTTGAACCCATTTTAATTCATAATAATTTTCAATCAACGATTTAGAATCTCTTATAAATGTATTAATATTACAAGAAATACTTACTACAATTGGTACTTTAGACATTGAAATATTTGAAAATTGCAGATATGCACCTGATCTTGGTGGATCAATGATAATCGCGTCATATTTTGTTAGTTCTTCTGGATTTAATGGTGTTGTTTTTAAATTTCTGTTTTTTGTAACGACGTTATTACCCAAACCATGTTTTTTTGCAGCTATATTAATTGCCTCAAGAGTTTCATTATTTATCTCAAAAGCATGAATTTTAAATTTTTTTAAAAGAAGAGGTATAGTCATTGTACCACAGCCAGAAAAAAGCTCACATATTAACTTGCTTTTATTGATGTTTTCTAGGGCACTAATTGTATTGTTAATAATGGCGTTTTCACCTTCTAAAGTTGCTTGTAAAAAACCACCAGGAGTAGGGTAAACAGTTGAACAGAACAATTTATTAGTTAAGCTTGTATTTGTTGTAATAAATAGAAGATCTGTTTTATTCTTAATCTTGCGGTTAAATCTAATAACATTATTTTGTAATAAAGTTTTATTAAGTTCGGCAAATTGGTTGAAAGGAACTTTTTCTAATCCGTCTATCAATAAATCAATACCATTATCTAAAAGGTTAGCATGAATATTTATTGATTCGCCTATTTGAAGAAGATTATTAAGAGGTTTGTCAATATTATTAATTAATTTTATAAGTTTTTCATCAAGTATAATGCATTCATCTATTTTAGTGATAAAATTACTTCTATATTCATTAAAACCGACTATTGTCGTTGTTTTAATTTTTTTAGCCATAAACTTAGCGTGTCTTCTACTTTTTAAAGATGATATCATAATTGGCTTAATATTTGTACTTGAAGATAATTTTAAAATTGGAGTGGAAATTTTTTTAAATTTCCAATTTTTATAATTATTAAGTTTCCAATGTTGAAGTGTACAGCCTCCACACTTAAAAAAGTGTCTGCATTGAGGATCGATTCTGTCTCTTGATGATTCTTTTATTTCAATTATTTCTGCTCTTATTCCCTCTGAAGAAAAGTGGGTGGGTCGAGCTATGATTACCTCATTTGGTAGACTAAAAGGAATAAAGAAATTATACTCTTTTTCTTTATAATTAAACTCCGTATGTAAATATGAAACACCCTCTCCTTTTGATCCAATGTGATTAATTGCAAGAACTTTAGTGTCAAAGTTTTGTGGTAATTTATTTTTTCTTTTCATTTTTGAAATATTTTAGATCCTTCCCACAAAGCTTTTCCACTTACTTTTAATATTTCTGATGAGATATGGAATGGGTAAAATGTTTCTAAGTATGGTTTTATACTCATTTTAGTATTATTAACTCGACTTATTTCAATGTAAGCCAAAAAGAAATTATTTTTATCACTTAGAAGGTATAAGTCAGGCTTTGTATATTTATTTATTCCAACATCCACAATAGTGGTTACCATACCTTTATTTGTATTTGTTTGGAAAAAAAATAAATTTTCTAATTTTGAAAAGTCTATATCAAATAATAGCTTTTGTGAAATAGAGATATAATTGTTATCACGTGAATCTGTCTCTATATTTTTAATTGTTATTAGTTTTTCGTCAGGTGTAAATTTTTTTAACCAATTTGGTGTTAGTTCTGTGATGTTGACATTAAGTATTTCAGCTAATCTGTGTCTATATTCCTCAGGAAGAATTTTAGGAGTACCTCGAAATAGATATTGTTGTAAATATGCATCATTTTTTTTTAGAGTTCTGGACAAATCACGAAGATTATACTTTTTATCTCTTTTAATAATGATTTTTATTTTCTCTCTTACATTGTCATTTTCTATATCTTTTTTATATTCAAAAGTATTTTTTGAGACTTTATTCATTTATATTCTCATTTAGATCTTTCAATGCTCTCGTCCGCCAAACCAAATAAATATTCTTTAAACTTTGTATTTGGAAGTTCAAAAAGCGCTTCTTGAGCTATTGATATAAATTCTTGCGCTTTATTTTTGCACTCGTCAAATATATTATATTTGTTCAGGATAGTTAATGCTTTGCTAAAATCAGAAGGTTCTTGTTTTAGTTCTTTAATTGTTTTAACCCAAAACTTTCTTTCTGATGAGTTGCTTTTTTCCCAAGCTAAAATGATAGGTAAAGTTGTCTTACCTAATTTAAAATCATCACCTAAATTTTTACCCATTTTGTTTGAATTATTATTAAAATCCATAAGATCATCAACAATTTGAAAAGCTAAGCCTAAGTTATATCCATAGTTATAAGCTGCTTTTTGCTGCTTAATATTTCCACTAGCAACTATTACACCGCTTTCACAAGAAGCTCCAAATAATTCAGCTGTTTTCTTTCCTATAACTTCAAAATACCTTTCAATACTGGTATCTGGTTTATTTGAAATTTGCATTTGTTGGAATTCACCTTGAGTGATTTTACAGGATGCTGTTGCTAAACTTGACAAAGCCTCAATTGATCCTGTTTCAACCATTAATTCAAATGATTGAGCAAATAAAAAATCTCCAGCTAGAACGCTAAATTCATTCCCCCAAATCATATTAGCAGTCTTTCTTCCTCTTCTTAAATTTGATTCATCTACAACATCATCATGAAGTAATGTAGCGGTATGAATAAATTCTACAGCTGCAGCTAATATTTTTGGATTTTTAGAATAATCGTTAAATTGAGCTGCCATAGCTAAGGTGAGAAGGGGACGAAGTCTTTTCCCTGAAGCTTTAATTAGGTGCTTTCCGATGTCATTGATTAGAGGTATAGATTTATCAAGTCTAATTATTATTTCTTTATCAACATCATATAAGCTTTGTTTAAGAGCCCTATTGAGTTTAATAACACTATCTATAGAATTTTCTTTAATAATTTTATTCATCTACATTTTCCAAAAAACAGCTTTTATATTATAACTTGCTAATAAAATATATTAAACCTTTATATAACTTTAATTTAAGAGATGTTATGTCTTCCATAAATAGTACTGTTGACAAAATATTAAAGGGGAAAATTTCTATCATACAGTTGAAATATGGTTTTAGATATGGATTTGAAGCGGTTTTTTTAGCTGCATTCGTAAATGGATTTTTGCAACAATATAAAAAAAAGGATGTTTTAATAGCTGATGTTGGTTCAGGTGTAGGCACAATAAGCTTAATAATTGCTTACAAAAATAAAAAAGTTAAAGTTACTGCTATTGAAAACAATAATCAGTATCTAGAATTAGCTAAAGAAAATATACTAAATAATAATTTCCAAAAACAGATTAAACTCTTGAAAAGTGATGTTTTTAATATCAATAAGGCTCTTGTTAATACCTTTGATATCGTTGTATCTAATCCTCCATTTTATAAAGAATATAAAAATAGATCTAAAAACGAACTAGAAAGTTATGCTAAAGTGATCAAAAATCTAGAGCAGTGGATAAATAGCTCAGTTAAATTACTGAAAAGTAAAGGTATAATTTTCTTAATTATAACAAGTGAAATTTTAGATTTAGTACTGCATCATCTTAGAGAAAAGACTGGCTCCTTTAAAATTTTTCCATTTTGGCCAAATAATACAAAATCATCTAAAAGAGTCATTCTTATAGCAATAAAGGGTGGTGCAAGTTCGACAGAATTAATGTCAGGATTAAAATTATATAACAAAAATGGTCTGATGACCCAAAAAGCAAGGATGATAAGTGAGGTAGGAATTTTTAATTATTAGTAAACAAATTATTTAAGAAATTAAATAAATGTTGTACTTTAAAATTGTGATATTAATTAATTAAATAACAAATCAACAGATAGAGGTACTCCATGGGTTTCCTTTCTATTTTTAGAAAGTCTCAAAATGTTTCAGTAATTCCACTTAACGGAATTATTGCACCTAATATGGGTAGAAGAAAAGGTTTGAACTTAAATGAAATTGACAAAAATATTGAAGATGCCTTTTCAGTAAAAAATTTAAAAGCTGTAGCACTACAGATAAATTCTCCTGGAGGATCACCTGTCCAATCTGAAATGATATCTAAGCGCATTAGAAGCTTATCAGAGAAAAAAAATATTCCAGTTATAGCCTTTGTTGAAGATGTTGCAGCATCTGGTGGATATTGGTTAGCATGTTCAGCAGACGAAATTTTCGCAAGTAAGGCTTCAATAATTGGTTCAATAGGTGTTGTATCTTCTGGGTTTGGGTTTGACAAAGCAATTCAAAAAATTGGTGTAGAACGTCGCCTTTACACTTCAGGCGATAATAAAGCGATTTTAGATCCATTTTTGCCTGAAAATAAAGATGATATTAAAAGATTAAAAGGGATCCAAAAAGAATTGCATAATCAGTTTATTTCATTTGTTAAGTCAAGAAGAGGTAGTAAAATTACAAATGAAAATAAAGAGATTTTTACTGGAGCTTTTTGGTCAGGCGAAAAAAGTTTAGAACTTGGATTAATAGATTCTTTTGGTGAAATGAAAGCGGTTTTAAAAGATAGGTTTGGGGAAAATGTAAAAATAAAAGAGTTTGCTCCAAAGAAAAAGCTTTTTGGTTTTGGAAGTTTATTATCTGGAGCTTTAGATATGTTGATTAATAAAGTTGAAGAAAGAAGTTGTTTAAGTAAGTTTGGGTTGTAAAATGATGCTTTCTGTAGGTAAAATTTTTTGGCTATTAATTATTCTTGTTTCAGTATGGTACATTTTTAAAATAATAGAAAAAAGAAAACTTAATTTTAGAAATAAAAATGAAAATAAATCAGATACCAATAAAAAAGGTATTGACGCATTTAAATGTGATAAATGTGGTTTGTGGAGTACTGGTGACCGTTGCAACAATAAAGAATGTTCCAAAGTTTAATTTGGAAATCCTCTGCAATATTAATGAGCATTCAAACATAGAATTTAATTATTATAAATAGGTCAAATGTTATTTAATGGATAAAAATAAATCATTTCAAAATATTATTATGAAACTGCAGTCCTACTGGATGGATCAAGGCTGTGTTTTGATGCAACCTTATGACACTGAAGTTGGGGCAGGAACATTTCATCCTGCTACAGTATTAAGAGTTTTGGGCCCAGATCCTGTTTGGAAAGCAGCTTATCTTCAACCATGTCGTAGGCCAACAGATGGAAGGTATGGAGAAAACCCTAACAGACTGCAACATTATTATCAATTTCAAGTTATCATTCAACCATCTCCAGAAAATATACAAAACCTTTACTTGGAAAGTTTAAATGCTGTTGGTTTAAACTTTAAAGATCATGATATAAGATTTGTTGAAGATGACTGGGAAAGCCCAACATTAGGCGCATCAGGGTTAGGTTGGGAAATTTGGTGCGATGGTATGGAAATAAGTCAATTTACATATTTTCAACAAGTAGGAGGAATAGAAGTAAAACCAGTTGCTTGTGAAATTACATATGGTTTAGAAAGATTAGCAATGTTCATTCAAAAAGTTGAGAATGTCTATCATATAGATTGGGATGGATTAGATAAAAATAAAGGTGGAAAAACTTATGGAGATATTTTTTTACAACAAGAAAAAGAATTTTCGACTTATAATTTTCAAAAGTCAAATTCATCTGTTTTAATTCAACATTTCAATGATGCTGAAAAAGAATGTGCATTTTTACTTGAAGATAAAATTAATCCTTTACCACTTCCTGCCTACGACCAGTGTATAAAAGCAAGTCATATTTTTAATTTGTTAGATGCTAGAGGTATTATTTCGGTTTCAGAAAGGCAAGCTTATATATTGAGGGTAAGAAACATGTCAAGATCATGTTGTTTAGCTTGGATGGACAAATCAAATGTCTAATAATAATGGTAAAAAAGGTGACTTGCTTTTAGAACTTTTTTCTGAAGAAATACCAGCTAGGATGCAAATTGGCTCAGAAAAACAGCTAACAAGTTTATTTGAAAAGTCACTAATGAATAGGGATATAGGTTATGGACTAATTTCAACTTTTAGCAGTGCAAGACATCTATCAGTCATTATCAAAAATATAGATTTGAAACAAAAAAACCAAATAATTGAAAAAAGAGGCCCTAGATTTGGATCAAGCGAAAAAGCGGTCAATGGTTTCTTAAAGTCAAATAATATCCAAGAAGATGATATTATTATTAAAGATACAAAAAATGGGAAGTTTTATTTTCATCTTAACCAAATCAATGGAATAAATACTTCTGAAGTTTTGCCAGAGATTATTAACGAAATTATAAATAACTTCGTTTGGCCTAAAAGTCAAAGATGGGCTTATTCTGAATTGAGATGGGCTAGGCCACTCAGAAATATTTTGTTATTATTCAATAACCAGTTAATAGAAGGAAAAGTTGCAGTAGATAAAAATAATTTTTTATACTTTTCTAATTATACCTTTGGACATAGACATGAAGATAAAAAAATAGAAGTAAAAAATATAGATGAATACGAAAAGTTATTAGAAAATAATTACTTGATATTAGATAGAAAAAAAAGAAAAAACAAAATAATAAACGACACAAAATTATTATTAAAAGACAAAGATATAAAATTATTAGATGATGACTATTTGTTAGAAGAGGTTTTAGGATTAGTAGAATTTCCTAATGTCTTAATTGGAAATATCGATAAACAATTTTTGAATTTGCCGAAAGAAGTCTTAACTACTGCAATGAAAGTTCATCAAAAGTATTTTTCAATTATTGATGATAAAAATAATTTAGTGCCTAAATTTTTATTTGTTTCAAATACGATTCCTGAAAAACAAAGAGATAAGAGTGTAATTGAGGGTAATGAAAGAGTATTAAAAGCTAGATTGTCTGACGCTGATTTCTTCTGGAAAACAGATACTTCTATAAAAATTGAAAATTTCAATGAGAAATTAAAAAACGTTTTATTTTATGAAGGACTAGGTTCCTTACATGAAAAAACAATTAGATTATCGACAGTTTCTAAATATTTTTCTAGTTTGTTCAAAGTAGATGTCTCTTTGGCTAGAGAAGCATGTATTTTATCAAAATTTGATTTGGTCTCAGAATTGGTAGGAGAGTTCCCAGAGTTACAGGGAATTATGGGAGGATATTACACTAAATTAAATGGAAAACCAAATGAGGTTTCTAACGCAATCTTTGATCAATATAAACCAAAGGGTATCTCAAATGACATGCCTAAAACTAAACTTGGTTGCATGCTTTCTATGATTGATAACATTGATAATTTGACGGGTTTTTTCATAATCAATAAAAAGCCAAGTGGCTCAAAAGATCCATTTGCTCTTAGAAGAGCAGGTTTCTCGATAGTTCAAATATTAATGAAATTAAAATTAAATATTTCAATAAATGATCTTTTTACTGAAGCACTAAAATCTTATAAAAACTCATCAAAAATAATTAAATTAGATTTAGTTGATTTTATAATTGACAAGGTAAGATTTTTTTTTAAAAAACAAAATTTCAGAGACGATATTATTGAGTCGGTTCTCAGTTTAAAAGAGTCTAAAAATTATTTATTTCCGATTTTGTATGAAAGAGTGAACTGTCTAAATGATGCCAAAGAAACTTGTGATTTTAAAATATTTTTGGTCAATTTCAAAAGGCTAAACAATATAATTAAATCTAATAAACTCTCAGATATATCGAATGCTAAACTTAACCCTCATCTTTTTCAGAGTTCTGAAGAAGAACAGATTTATAAT
This sequence comes from uncultured SAR116 cluster alpha proteobacterium, assembly GCA_902514865.1. GTDB lineage: Bacteria > Pseudomonadota > Alphaproteobacteria > Puniceispirillales > Marisalimonadaceae > Marisalimonas. The sequence goes on along the minus strand of CABXSI010000002.1, from coordinate 5,399 downwards.
AAATCACAGAATTTAGATATTATCTTAAAAAAATATTTAACAGATCAAGATTATCAAGGAATTATTTTGAAAGAAGTTATCAAATTACACTATATTATACATTCATTTTTTGAAAAAATAATTGTGAATCATGAAGATAAAAAAATAAAAATAAATCGTATAAAACTATTAATGGAATTAACAGAAACAATATTAAAATTTAGTAATTTTCATTGCATTGAGAATTAGTCGGTTTTTATTCCGAGTCCTGAAAAGCGTTTATTAAAACGGGCTACCTGGCCACCAGAGTCTAATATTCTATGCTGGCCTGTCCAAGCAGGGTGAGACTTTGGATCTATATCGAGTTTAAGGGTGTCTCCAGCTTTTCCCATAGTAGACTTAGTCATATATTCAGTTCCATCAGTCATAATAATTGTAATTTCGTGATAATCAGGGTGAATATCTTTTTTCATATTAATCTCTTAGACTTATTGATATATAGATGTCTACAATTAAATTTTAATAAATACAAGTTATTTGAATTATTTTATAATTCTAAGCCGTTGAAGAAATTTTTTTTCAAATTTCCAGAAATAATCAAACTCTCCAAAAAGTGAAGCTATTATAATTAATATAAATTGATGAATGGGAATAATTAAAATTATTTTTACAAAAATATATAAGGGATAATATATAAGGGATAAAACGTAATTAATTTTTCTATACCTAGTAAAATTAAAATTGGAGAAGATATAAATAAAGAACTTGATCCACTTAGGGCAAATATGATAAAAATTATAAATAGATGCCGTATTGAATTTGCCTTAAATTTATTCACTAATTTTTCTATCATTTTTTCACATATTATTTAGTTTTTGTACTTTGTGTTATTTTCATTTCAATTCGTCTATTTTTGGCCCTTGCAACATTTGTATTATTTTTATCAATTGGCTGAAAACTTCCATAGCCTGTGGCAGACAATCTTTCAGGTTTAATACCTTGCTTTATTAAAAACCTTAGAACTGATAAAGCTCTCTTTGTTGATAGCTCCCAATTGTCTATGTAATTTTGACCTTTCTTAACTGGTAAATTATCTGTGTGTCCATCGATCTGGAGTATCCAATCAATATCAGTAGGTAATGATTTTTCTATATCCATTAAAGTTATTGCAAGCTTAGCTATTTCTTCTTGTCCTTTAGTGCCTAATTCTTCTGAACCAACTGTAAAGAGAACTTCTGACTGAAAAACAAATCTATCACCTACTATTCTTATCTCTTTACGTCCTTTGATAAGTTCTCTAACTCTACCAAAAAAATCTGATTTGAATTTCTGAAGCTCTTCTACTCTCTTAGCAAGAGCAGAATTCATTTCTTTTCCTATATTAATTGTTTTAACCTTTTCTTTTTTATCCTTTGCCTTGTAGGCTGATAAAAGAGTTTGTAATTGAGACAATTTATTTCGTAATTTAAGAGACGCAGATATTAATTCATTTATTTCTTTTTTGTTTGCGTTAATAGTTTCGGTCTTTTCATTTATATCTGTATCTTTTTTATTTATTGATTTCTCTAACTCTGAAATATTATTCTTTAAAAGAAGTGTATCTTGTATCTTTATTTGTAGTTTTTCTTTTAGGTTTTCAATTTCACTCTGATTTAGGCTTAGAATGTTGCTTTGACCGGCAAGCTCTTCTTTAAATTGAGTTACGAGATCTTTTTCGTCTTTTAAGTTTTTTTTAACTTCCACTATCTGAGATTCCAACAAAGATAATTGTGATGTTAATTCTGTTGTTGTTTCCCTTTCTAGAGAAAGCATTTCACCTAATTCTACTAAATTATTTCTTAATTTAACTAAAGCTTCATCTTGACCAGTCATTTTTTGGGAAAGAAAAAACTGTGACAAAACAAATATCATTAAGACAAAAATAATTACCATCAATAAACTAGCCAATGCGTCTACAAATCCTGGCCATGTATAATCTACTTGTCTTTTTCTAACTTTATTTAACATTACAGATTAGCTCTTCAGAAAAATTTAAAATATTTTCACTTGTTATTGAGTTTGTTAGATGATTTTTCTATTTCTGATAATTGTTTTAAAATGGCTCTTAACTCAAGAGTTAAATTTGATTGAAATTCAGAAATATTATCAGTATTTTGTTCACCTAAACTTTTAAGCATTGATGAAATAGTAATTAAATGATCTTTCACGCTTCTTTCATCATCAAGTTTTTCAACAAGTCGATTTAAGACTATTGTTAATTCGTTTAAATTTTCAGTTATTCTTACTCTTTCATTTTCATTCTGATTGGCTCTCTTAGACACAATTGCTAAATTTTCTACTGCTGACTCACTTAACCCAGTGCTTCCTCCTTCATTTGCAGTAAAAATAGCCATTTGAGACAACCAATCTTCTAATTCATTAAAAAAACGATTACTTGCCTGACCAACTTGAAGATCTAAAAAACCCAAAATAAGTGAACCTGCGAGACCAAATAATGATGAAGAAAAAGCTGTGGACATTCCATTAAGAGGAGCACTTAGTCCTTTTTGAATATCCATAAATAAGGAATTACCATCGTTAGAATTATTACCAATATTAAAATCAATTGTGTTTATAACCCCGGAAACAGATGAAATTGTTTGCAGCAAACCCCAAAATGTTCCTAACAACCCAAGGAAGACAAGAAGTCCAATCATATATCTCAAAATTTCTCTACTTTCATCTAATCTTGATGAAACACCGTCTAGAATAGTTCCTAGTGAGTTTGCTGATAATGAGGGGTTATCTTTTCTGTTTTCAGTAAGGACAGCTGCCACTGGCGCAAGAAGTGTTGGCTTTATTTTGAGAACAACATTAGCAGGCATTAAACTATCTTTTCTTTTTATAAATTTAAGCCATTTAGCCTCCTTACTTAAACGAAAGGTTTGTCGAAATGAAAAGATAGCACCTAATATAAAAGTACTAATAATTACGCTATTAAGTGCAGTGTTGCCTTCAAAAGCTTGTTTTAAAGGAACAAATAAAAAGGAAATTAAAATAATTACTATTATTAACAAAAGCAGCATTCTAAACGCATATTTATTTGGATCTGTCATTTTTATCCCCATTATCAATTAAGATAAAATCATTAAAACATGACTTTTGTATGACGCAAAATTATTAATTTCATTTGCTTGAATTTATAATTTATTATTAATTTTTTTAAGAAGTTCTTTATGTAAGGTTGGATTCGCACCAATTATTAAATCACCAGAGGTTTTGTAAGCATTAATATATTTTAAATTAGTTAAGTATCCTCCAGATTCTTTTATTAAAAGTTCTCCACATGCAACTTGATTTTTATTTAAATTGTCAGCAAATAAACAATCAATTTTTCCAGAAGCTAACCATGCAAAACTTAGAGCCGAGGATCCAAACTCACGTGTAACCGAAGAATACTTAGACGCTAAATCATATATTGATTCAAAAATATTATTAGCCATTTCGTTTTTTGTTGTTTTATTATCATCGTAAATTGAAAACACACATGAGTTTATTGAACTTCTTCGAGAAACCCTAATTCTTCTGTCATTTAAATAGGATCCCTTACCTTTTTCTGCAAAAAATAATTCGTTTCTTAATGGATCTAGAATAACAGTAGATAAAATTTCATTATTGAATTCTACAGAAATTGAAATGGCAAAATACGGTAATGCATGAGAAAAGTTAAATTGTCCATTTAACGTATCAACTATCCAATAATACTTATCTTCAATGCTTTGTTCATAAGTATTTAATTTCATTCCCCAAGCTGGCCTGGATTTAGTTAAATCCTCCAAAAGAGTAGAATAAATTTTGTTTTCAGTTCTTGATACGAATTTATCAATAGAGTTTGGAGAAACTTGTAAATTTTCTATTTCTCCAAAATCTCTTAGCACATTTCTTGTAACCTTATTTAAAGATTGAAAAATAATATTTAAAAGTGGTGACTTATTGCTCATTCTCAATCCAAATTAGATATTTGATATACTTACTATTTCTAAGTTTTAGCTTTTTCAACATAAGTGCAGTCTGAAGGTCTAACAACTATTTTAGTCCCAACTTCAATATGACCAGGCACCATTACTTTGATGCCATTTTTCAAAATAGCTGGTTTAAAAGATGAGGAAACTGTTTGCCCTTTTATAACAGCATCAGCTTCAATTATTTCTTCAACACAATTATCAGGCATAATAATAGACACAGGATTTTCATTATATAAATTTATAATAACACTCATTCCATCTTGTAAAAAGGCTGCTTGATCTCCTAACATTTTCAGATTCACTGTGATTTGCTCAAATGTTTGATTGTTCATAAATATAAGATTATTATGTTCTTGATATAAAAATACGTGTGGTGTCTCGTCTAAGATTACTTTCTCTACATTTTCAGAAGACCTAAAGCGTTCATTAAGTTTTGATCCATCCTTTAAGTTTCTTAGCTCAATTTGTGCAAAAGCCCCGCCTTTACCAGGCTTTACATGGCTTGTTTTAGTTGCTATCCACAATTCATTTTTATGTTCTATCACATTACCTGGTTTAATTGTGTTTCCATTAACTTTCAAATTACTTTCCTCTGTAAATATTTGTAATTTGGTTTAATAAATGTAAAGCTTCTTCATATGGCCGTTGAAAAGAATTCCTGCCAATTATTGAACCGCTTGCTCCACCTAAATACAGTTCCTTAACTTCTTTCAAAAGACTCTCTTTATCCCTTGAGTTTCCACCAGAAAAAACTACTAACCTTTTCCCATGAAAGCATGATTGTACAACATGTTTGATACGGTCTCTTAATGAATCAATTGGTATTTTCTCAGAAATATAAACTTTTTTGGCTTCATTTTGCTCAATAAAAGATGTTGGGGGTTTTACTTTAATTATATGCGCTCCTACTAATGCAGCCATGTGAGCTGCGTAAGAAACAATATCTATTGCCGTTTCTCCTTCTTTACTTATATCTCCCCCTCTTGGATAGCTCCAAACTACTACACCAAGACCCGCTTCTTTAGCTTCAAGTGCGATTTCTTGAATTTCTGTTATCATATCCAAAGCCACGTCAGATCCTGGATAAATAGTAAATCCCACAGCTGAACATCCAAGCCTAATTGCTTCGCTAACTGAACCTGTAATAGCTTGGGTAGGAGCTGCTGTTTCTCTCGATAAAGAATTAGAACTATTTACTTTCATAATCAGAGGAATTTGACCAGCAAAAGTGTCAGCACCAGCTTCTAACATTCCTAAAGGGGCTGCAAAAGCAGACAAACCTGCATTTATTGCTAACTTAAAATGATAGTGAGGATCATAACCTAGAGGGTTTTTTGCGAAAGATCTTGCTGGACCATGTTCGAAACCTTGATCAACTGGAAGGATAACCAATTTACCAGTACCAGCTAATTTACC
>CABXSI010000001.1 GCA_902514865.1 uncultured SAR116 cluster alpha proteobacterium | reverse complement strand
TAACACAAAAGGGTTGGACATCTAAGCTTACGTCTAGAATAGAAAAAGCTATTCAAAATGGCGGAGAGGAAATCGAATTTAATCTCAAACCTAAAAACCTTGGTTTGTTAAAGGTATCAGTTAAATTTAAAAATGGCGTTGGTAGTGTTAAAATTGTTACTGAAAATAGTTTTGTTACCAGTGCTTTAAATCAGAATGAAAATTACCTTCAAAAACTTTTTAACGAGCAGGGTATAAACTTAGACTTTTCAGCACAAAATGAAGGTAAAAAATTTGATTTTAGAAATAATTCGAACCAAAATTCACAAAATAATGATAAAAAAAATTCTACACAATCTGACATTAATATAAAAAATAGTGAAGATGAGATTGATATCATAGCTAAAAACAATTCATCTAGACATATGATAAACGTGATTGCATAATATAAACAATAAAGTAGTGAGAGAAAAATGGCAGAAGAAGTTGAAGAAGAACCAAAAAAGAGTAATTTATTAAAAATAATTATTTTTGTAGTTGCAGGTCTATTACTGATAGTAGTTGGGCTAGGTATTGGTTACTTGATTTTTGGTGGTGAGCCAGAGCAGGATCCTTCTGCAGAAGTGAATCAAATCATTGAAGGTAAAGAAACTGAAAAAAAAGAAAAAGAAAAAAGTGAAAATAACGAAGAAGGTGAAGAAGTTGGGGAAGATGGAATTATAAAGAAGAATGTCAAAGCAATTCCAGAAGTTGATAGCTATGAAACAACATATTTTGAATTTCCTGGAGATTTTACAACAAATTTAAAGGGTAGTAGAAAGTTTTTACAAGTTAGTGTAGGAGTTTCTACTCAATATGATGAAAAGGTCATGGAAGTTGTAGACTCTCACCAGTTAGCACTTCGTTCAGAGATATTGTCGACTATAAGTGATTTTACAGAAGAAGATATTTCTGGAAGTGACGGAAAGAAAAAACTTTCAGAAAGGCTAATGGTTGTTCTCAATAAGAAGTTAGAAATACTTGATGAGTTTCCTGGTATAGAAGATGTTTATTTTACTGCTTTCATATTACAATAGAATAGGGTTGTAGAATTATGTCAAATACATCTCGAAAATTATCGTCTGATGAAGTTTCTGCATTGATGGAAGGTCTCCAATCTGGTGAAATAACAGCAAATTCAGGTGTCAATAACGAGGTTGAGGTAACAGAATTTACTTTTGGATCAGACAATCTAGAACTTCTTGGAGATTATTATGCCTTAAGACTAATAAATGAAAGATTTGCAAGATTAGTAAGAAGTATTTTTTTGCCAATGATCAGAATGCAACCTAAGATTAATCCATTTCCTCCTGAGGTTAAAACTTATGATGAATATAGTGCTGGCCTCAACAGTTTTATGAGTTTAACCACTAGTAGGATAGATGAGTTAAGAGGTTCCATGTTGCTTGTTCTTGAACCTTCTTTTATTAGTGTTTTAACAAATTGTTATTATGGTGGAAAATTAGCAAATTTTCCAACTACAAAAGCTGAGTTTACAGCTACTGAAGACAGAATAATTGAAATAGTTTCAGACGGGATGGGGCAATGTTTACAAGCAGCTTGGAAAGATCTTATGCCCATTACAATCAGGCACCAAGCCAGGGAAATAAATCCACAGTTTGCTACTCTAGTTGAATCAACAGATTCAGTTATTATTTGCTCTTTTGTTGTACAATTACCTAATATTGACTCTGCTTCATTTGACATAATATATCCTTTGCAAACATTGAAGCCAATTGCATCACTATTACGTTCAAGAGTTCAGTCTGATGTTATTGATGATGACACTAGTTGGAGAGAGCGATTAGAAAAATCAGTGTTAAATGTACCTCTTCCTGTATCAGCTATTTTAAGTGAACCTTCAGTATCTTTATCAAATTTAGTCAAATATAAAGAAGGAGATGTCATTAACCTTCCTCCAGTTGATGGAGTTGATTTTTTTGTAAATGAAAAGTTATTATTTAAGGCTGAAATTGGAGAAACAAACGGTCAAGTTGCAGTTAGTTTGAAAAACAGATTATAATTTAGTAGGAGTTATATTAATGGCAGAAAATGAAACAGCACCAACAAACGAAGAAACCTCTTCAGAGGGTGCTGGAATAGATAATCTTAAGGTTTTAGAAAATATTGAGGTCAAACTTACAGTAGAAGTCGGTTCTACAGAATTGAAAATTAGAGATCTCTTAAGACTAAATGAAGGTTCTGTGGTTGAATTAGAGAGATTAGCAGGTGACCCTTTAGATATATTAGCTAACGGTGTTAAAATTGCTAAAGGGGAAGTTGTTATGGTTGGAGAAAGGTTTGGTATAAGATTTACTGAAGTAACTAATCCTGAAAATCGAGTGCAAAAACTTTAATCTTCAAAATTTTGACAACCCATAATAACAAAATATTTATATAAATCAGTAGTTTATCTTTTTACGGAATTGGCACCTTTTTTGCTTCTTTTATACAAATATAAAGGAAAGTTAAAATGTCGCAAACAACTCCAGACTTTACAACTGTAATAGTTACTATTTTATTTTTATTAACCCTAGGTATTATAGCGTTTCTTATAAAGAAAAAAAGCGGTCCCTTAAAAAAAATAATTAAAAATCAAAATAATCTTGAAGTGTTAAATCAATTATCACTCAGGAATGGTTATTTGGCATATGTTCTTAAGGTTGGAGAAGAAAACTTTTTCTTTGTTGGGCATAAGTCTGGAAGAGGTTCTTTAACTCAAATAAATACTAATATATTAAACGAAGAAAATACCAAAAACAAAAAAATTGATAAATCATCATCAAAAAATATTGTTCATAATAAAACTTCACTTCCGGAAAAAATCAATGAGTCAAAACCTCTACAACATGTAAATATATCTGATTTATTAACTGCTCATAAAAAAGGTGGTAGAGATGCGTAAAGCAATTTGTCCTCAACCAATTAAAAGAATTTATTTTTATAATAGGCGAGAAGAAATTATTAATAAATTTAAAAATTTTTGTAAAATCGTATCTTTTTTAGTCACTATTTTTTTAATTAGCGGTCTACCAGTTCAAGCTTTTGGGGAAACAATATCTTCTGGTTTCCCTGCTTTGAATGTATCAACTAACGGAGATACCACGGAATATTCGTTCCCCTTACAAATTTTGCTATTGATGACAGCTTTAACTGTTCTTCCTTCTTTAGTATTAGGAATGACCAGTTTTACAAGAATTATAATTGTAATGTCAATACTTCGTCAAGCTTTGGGAACTCAACAGACACCACCAAATCAAGTGTTAATAGCAATTTCCCTATTTTTAACATTTTTTATAATGGCACCAACTTTCAATAAAGTTTATGATAATGCAGCAGTCCCTTATATGGATAAAACTCTGCCAGCAGAAAAAGCTCTCGAAACAGCTAGTTCTGAAATGAAACGTTTCATGGTCAAAAATACCAGAAAGACTGATTTAATTATGTTTTCAGAATTAGCTGGTCTAGAAAAATTTGACGAAGTATCTGATATCCCATTTCGAATTGCGTTACCAGCATTTATGACGAGTGAGCTTAAAACTGCATTTCAAATAGGTTTTTTATTATTTTTGCCATTCCTTGTAATTGATATGGTCATTTCTTCTATTTTGATGTCACTTGGAATGATGATGCTTTCTCCAATGTTAGTTGCTCTTCCTTTTAAATTATTACTATTTGTCTTAGTTGACGGTTGGAGTATGACGGTTGGTTCTTTAGTAAGTACATTTGCAGCGGGATAAAAAATGAATTTTGATGAAAATATTAGTATGTTAAGTATGGCCTTTTACCAAGTTTTACTGGTATCAGGTCCCATATTAGCTTTAGCTCTAGGTATTGGTCTTTTTATAGGAATTATTCAGGCTGCAACTTCTATTAATGAAATGACCTTAAGTTTTGTTCCAAAAGTTGTAGTTGTAATGTTAGGCATAGGGTTGTTAGGTAATTTTTTTATGATGGGGTTAGTTGATTACTTTAACTTTATTTTTGACCAAGTTGCTGGTGTAGGACAAAATTAAATTTGAAAGAAATTTATTATGTATGGATCAGAATTAAGTCTACCTGGAGTGAATTTATTCAACTTATACCAGTATCTAGTAATCTTTTTTGTAGCATCATTACGTATTTCGTCATTTTTAATAAGTGCACCATTTTTCTCCTTAGGTGGTATTCCATTGCAAGTAAGAATTGTAGCTAGCATTAGCCTTACAGCCTTTTTATTTCCAGTTATTAAAGTACCTGATATTCAAAATATGCTAGGTTTTAACCTGTTCATACTAATTTTATCAGAAATAGGAATAGGTTTATCTGTAGGGTTAATTTTAAATATTATATTTTCAGCCGCAGCTGTTGCTGGTGAAAAGATTGCTTCTACTGCAGGACTTTCAATGTCTAGTATGATTGACCCACAATCAGGCGGACAAACATTAGTTCTAAGTACCGTATTAATGTTATTTTTAATTTCGTGCTTTTTATCCTTAGATGGACACTTGTTTATAATCAAAATGTTACTAGAAAGTTATACATATTTACCAATTGGTATATTTCTAAATTTTTCCCAAGTAAGTGAAATTGCCGTTAATACTTTTGGAAATATGCTTTATTTGGCAGCACTTATTAGCTTACCAGTTGTAGGTGGGTTATTATTAATACAATGTTCTATTGGCATTATTACAAGATCTGCTCCTTCTCTTAACCTCTTTTCCTTTGGTTTTCCAATAGCTTTAATAAGTGTTTTTATATTTTTGTATGCAGGCGTAGGTCCTATTTCAGATGCATTTTCTGATTTAACAGCAACAGCTATAAACTTGATTTACGAAGTACTTCAATCATCCGAGAATGGAAGTTTATAAATGGCTGAAGAAGATAATTCACAAGATAAAACCGAAGAACCGTCTCAACGAAAACTAGATAAAGCAGCTGAGGACGGTCAGGTACTATCCTCAAAAGAAATGTTCGTATTTACGACTTTAATAATGGGCTTGATGGTATTAACATCAATACCTTTTTTTGCTAGAGACTTTTTAAGTCTTTGGAAAATGTTTTTCTTATTTGACTTAAATTATATTATTAACGTATCTCCAATTTCAGGAATGGAGAAATTGATTAAATATGTAATATATATAACTTTAATCATAGGCATTCCTCTAATACTTACAATTTTATTTACGCAAATGGCTGTAGGAGGTATTAACTTTGCTCCCAAGGGTTTTCATTTCAAATCTAATAGAATTAATCTTTTATCGGGTTTAAAAAGAATATTTTCATCAAAAGGCCTAGTTGAATTAATTAAGTCTTTATTTAAAGTTGGGTTACTAGGTGGAATCACCTACGGTGTCATATACGTTAACATTAAAGATATTATTAATTTGTCAGAACGTAACCTATACAGTGCTTTGTCAAACCTTCTTAATAATTTTCCTCAATTAACGATTGCCTTACTAATAGCTCTAGGTTTCATAGCTATCTTTGACTTTATTTGGCAAAAATACATACATGTAGAAAAATTAAAAATGACAATTAAGGAAGTTAAAGACGAACATAAAGATACTGACGGATCGCCAGAAGTTAAACAAAAAATAAGAAGATTACAAAATGAAATTTCTAATAGAGCTGCAACCCAATCAGCTGCTCTTGACAATGTTAAAGATGCTTCAGCAATAATAACTAATCCTACACACTTTGCAGTAGCCATAAAATATGATGTAGGTGAGAATGGAGCACCAACAATTTTAGCAATGGGTAGGGGAATGATGGCTGAAAAAATAATAATATTAGCTAATGAAAATCAAGTAACTGTTTTTCAAAGTCCTTTACTAGCTAGAGCCCTTTATTTCACTGGGGAAATAGGCAAGGAAATTTCAGAAAATTTATATTCAGCGGTTGCTTCAGTTTTAGCATATATCTTTAAAATTGAAAGAGGTGAGGAATCTGACTATCCTGATTTTGAATTACCTGATGATATGAGTTTTGATGAATATGGTAAAACATTAACTGAAAATATGGAGAGAAAGTGAAAAAAAGAAAAACTTTTGGACAAATAATTATTACGGCAATGTTTTTATGGTCAGCACTTTTATGCCATTTTGAAGCAAGTTCGCTCAGAGAAGAAGGCGATTTATCAAACGCAATATTATATTGGTTTTTTGGTTTTACGGCAGTCATGGGAGCATTAAGATTTAAAATTGCGGAATTAATATATGGGTTACTTGAGTTAATAAATAAAAATAAAGAATAGAATTAATGATTAACAATAAAAATGAAAAGAAGATAGTTAAATGTAGTGGGTGCTATTATTTCTTTATTACTTATAAGAAGGAACGTCCATGGGGCTGTAAGAAATTTGGTTTTATTTCTAAATCTATACCTGCGATTGAAGTTTTTAGTACAACTGGTATAGAATGTGCATATAGAAAAGAAAAGAATATATAATTATCATGTTTAGACAATTTTAATAGTTTTATAGGATTTATAAAATGGATACTAAAATGGAAGCTGTACAAGAAAGTATTAAATTAGCTTTAGATGCAGCTGATGCGGCTACTGACGTAACATCAGAATATAATAAAGTTAAAAAAGCTCACACATTATTGGAGGCTAAAGTGAAACAAATTCATAAATATACTACTGTTGTATTTTTATCATCTATTATTTCTGGCTTAGTTGTTATAACTGTAAGCGCATTTTTATTTATGCAATCATCTGACAAATTGACCAACATGACTGAAACTAGTAGAGAGGCTTTAGTCGTTTTTGCAGAAAATGTAGACGGCGTTAATGCATCATTAAAAAATCTTGATGAAGCTATAAAGAAACAGGGCGATTTATTAGTGGTTAATGAAAAACTGGTAGCTAATCTTGATAAGATTGAAAAGCGTGTCGAAAAATCTAATGAAAATACTATTGGTGAATTACAATTAATTACAAATACTTTGATAAATGAGTTGAGTAAAAATTCTAAAATTAGTATTGAAAATAACAAAAAACTTAGTGCAGATTTAGAAAAACTTAATCGCTCAAACAGTAAAACCATTTCCAAAGCTATTCAGCAAATAAGTAATAAAGCTATATATAAGCAGATAGTAGCTAATCAAGCTATTCAAGCACAACAAATTTCTAAACTTGTTAAGCAAAATAATAATGTTTTAGGAAAGATTGCAGATAAAACGAGTAGAATTAAATATCCATAATATTAAAAAATTATTTTTTGTGAGTTTGATTATATGAATGAAGAAATTGAGACTGAAAAAGACTTTTTACAAATTAAATCCATAAGAACTTCTTCTAATGCATTTGTTATGAGGTTAGAAGAAGGAGATATTATTATAGCGCTTGATGGATTGATAGTTAATAAAAATTATGATGATTTATCGAAAGAGTTAAATAAAATTGAACACAAAAAAATTCTAACTTTATATAGAGATGGAGTTTTTTTTAATACTTTTGTTTATGGTTCTTTAGGAGTTATTTGCGAAAGTGTTAATTCTAATACAATACCAGATTTAAAAAAATTAAATCCAAATGATTACTTTAATCAAGATGATTTTTATTTTCAATTTGAAGTTTATAAAAAACCTCGAAAAACATCTATACTTCTAAATACTTTTCCTACAATACTTGCAAGTCTTGCTCCACCATTGTGGATGTTACAAAATAGACTATGGACATTTTTATTTATTTCTCTAGTTTTTTATTGGTTCCTTTTAATGATTTCCCCATGGTTATTTTTTATTGGTTGGGTATTAAAGTCATGGCACGTTGGGAATAGTCAGATTGATATTTTAAGATTTTTTTATAGGATGCATAATTACAGATTAAGTTTGAGTTTTTGTGCAATAAGTGAAAAAGAAGCCCAAGAGACAGCTAGACGATTTGATGATAAGGTAGATTTTTATTATTCCTATCTTGAACCTGTTTCATTAGAAGATTGATTTAATTTCATTATGTCTATCGTATCACCTTTATAGTGTGTATCTAGAAAAATTATTTGTATTATAACTTTTGCTACCTCACTTGGTTTTTGAAGTTTTTTTGTATCTTCTCCAGGCATCGCTTTATTTCTCATTTTTGTGTTAGTTTTACCTGGATTTATAGTGAATATAGATAAATTATTATGCTTATTTTCAGCTGACCATATTTTAATCATATGTTCTAGAGAAGCTTTAGATACTGCATATGCTCCCCAAAATGGCTTAGGATCAATAGCAACAGTAGAAGTTAAAAAACAAGCTTTGGGCTTATGACTTTTTTTTAATAGTGCGTCACAAGAACGTATTAATCTATGATTGCTTATTGTATTAACCATCATTACTTCTAAGAATTCATCACTACTTTGATGGTGTATAGGTCCTAAGGTACCAAGGACAGCGGCGTTAGCGACCAAAATATCTAATTTTCCCCAACGTTTAAAAATCTTTATTCCGAGATTATCTAAACCTTTCAAATCTTTCATATCTAATTCAACTAAAGTACAAGTACCTCCATTATCGATAATAGATTTCTCAGTTTTTATTAATCTTGATGCAGATCTAGCAGTTAGTATAGTGTGAACATTTTTCTTTGCTAGCTGTTTCGCAATCTCAGCACCAATACCACTACTTGCACCAGTGATTAAGGCAATTTGTTTATCTCTATTCATTAATTTTTTTATTTATTTCTAAAATTTCAGAAACATTTATTGGATACTCTCCTGTAAAACAATGATCAGTAAATTGAGGTGTTTTAGGGTCTCTTTTGTCACATCCCATCGCTTTATAAGTTCCAGCTAAAGATAAAAAAAACAAAGATTTCGCTCCAACAAGTTTAGTCATTTCATTTAAATCAGACTGTGATGCAATTAGTTCATTATAGTTTGGCGTATCTATTCCATAGAAATCAGGATGTATAATCGGGGGGCATGAAATTCCCAAATGAACTTCTTTTGCTCCAGCCTCATAAACCATTTTAACAATTTTGCTTGCAGTAGTTCCTCTAACTATTGAATCATCAATGAGAATAACTTTTTTATTTTCTATGCAAGATTTATTAACACTATGTTTAAGTTTAACCCCAAATTGTCTTATTGTTTGTGAAGGCTCTATAAATGTTCGGCCTACATAATGACTTCTAATAATGCCTAGTTCAAATGGTATAGAAGATTTCTGAGAAAAACCTATTGCAGCAGAAACACCTGAGTCTGGAATGGGAACAACCACATCTGCCGTAATACTATTTTCTTTTGCTAGTTGCTCACCTAGAGATTTTCTGTAAGTGTATACTGTCTTTTCCCCGACTATACTATCTGGGCTTGCAAAATAAATTCTTTCAAAAATACATGGCCTTTCAGGAACCCTTTTAAAGGGTTTAATTGATTCCATACTATTTTCTGTAATTATAATAATCTCACCATTTTCGACATCTCTTATGTATTTGGCTCCAATCATATCAAGAGCACAAGTTTCTGAAGCTAGCACAGGAGAACCATCTTTTTCACCTAAAACTAAAGGCCTTATTCCAAATGGATCTCTTACTCCAATCAGCTTTTTGTTAGTAAGTATTATAAGAGAATAAGCACCTTTAATTTGTTTTAGAGCGTCTATTAATTTATCAATAAGTTTTTTCTTTTTCGATCTTGCAACTAATTGTAAAATAATTTCTGTGTCAGATGATGTTTGAAAAATAGACCCACTTTCAACTAACTTTTTTTTAATCGAATATGTATTGGTTAAATTACCATTATGCGCACATGCAAAGCCACCAATTGCTAAATTTGCAAATAATGGTTGCAAATTTTCGGGCTTGGATTCTCCAGTCGTAGAATACCTTACATGACCAATTGCTGTTTTTCCAGGAAGTTGAGATAATATATTGGTGTTATTGAAATTATCACCAACTAACCCTTGCTTGCGTACTGAGTGAAAGTTATCACCGTCAAAACTAACTATTCCAGCACCCTCTTGGCCTCTATGTTGCAGAGAATGAAGTCCTAAAGTTGTTAATACAGAAGCTTCCTCGGTCCCAAATATACCAAATACGCCACATTCATCTTTATATCGGTCGGTAACTTCACAATACATCACAAATCCCTAAAGTTTATTCTCTTGTATATCTTTTTTTTTATTCTTATTTTCTGCTGGCTTAAATTTTTCAATAAAATAAATACTTAAAGCATCAGTAGTATCCTTTAAACATTGATAACTATAAGCTTCTAAAATTAAATCTGGTAATTTTCTTTCTTTCCCAATTAAGTAAAGAAATCCAAGATAAAATAAAATAACTATTAATGCTCCTCTTAAAGCACCAAATAGAAATCCAAAAACTTTATCCAAAAATAAAATTTCAGAAAAATTAAATTTTGGTGATAACCATTTTGAAATCAGGTGTGAAATAAATAAGGTTGCAAAAAAAGGAAAGCTAAATGCAATGACATCAACTACTAACTTTTGAGATATATATTTTACAAGCTCAAATTTAAATTTTTCAAAGAAATTATAAGCTACAAATAAAGAAAATATCCAAGAAAGTATACTAAAAATTTCTTTTATAAAACCTCTAAATGCAGCTACGATACAAGAAGTAAGAATAATAATTAAAATAAATATATCAATTATATTAAAGTAGATGTTATGCAAAATTTCCATTAGGTCGAATCATTCATAGTATCTTTATAAATTAAATCTACTAAATTATTTAATAGACTAATAGAGTTATATTTTATATTTTTTTCTAATATAACTTTCTCTTTATTAGGTAAGTAAATTTGATTGAAGCCTAGTTTTAATGCTTCTTTAATTCTCACTTCTGGCTGATTTACTTTTCTAATTTCACCTGAAAGACCAACTTCTCCAAAAAAAATACCAGAAAAAGATAAAGGAACATTTTTCACGGACGAAATAATTGATGCTGCAACAGCTAAATCAGCTGCTGGTTCATAAATTCTAATACCACCGGCAACATTGAGAAAAATATCCATATTTGATAAGTGGATTTTGCATCTTGCTTCGAGTACTGCACATAACATTGAAAGCCTAGATATATCCCATCCGACAATAGTTCTTCTTGGAGAGACAAGCGTTGATGGAGTTACCAACGCTTGTACTTCTACTAAAATTGGTCTGGTTCCTTCCAAACCAGCAAAAATTGCAGTTCCAGATATATTTTTTTGTCTATCTGATAAAAATAAAGCCGAAGGGTTTTTTATTTCTTTAAGCCCATCTCTCAACATTTCAAAAACACCTATTTCGTTCGTAGGCCCAAATCTATTTTTAATACTTCTTAAAATTCTATACTGAAAATTATTATCTCCATCAAAATATAAAACTGTATCGACCATATGTTCTAAAACACGAGGCCCAGCAATTGAACCGTCTTTGGTTACGTGTCCAATTAAAATTAGAATAGAGTCTGTTTTTTTTGCGGCAATAATTAATTCATGCGTGCACGCTCTTACTTGTGACACAGTTCCTGGCGAGCTATCTAATTGTGGTAAATACATAGTTTGAATAGAATCAATTACTAATATATTTCTTTTCCCAACAGAACTTATTGTTGCAGCAATATCAGAGGCATTTGTTACAGATGCAAACCTAATTTCATTGTTTTTTATACCTAGTCGATCTGCTCGCATTTTTATTTGAGATAAACTTTCTTCACCGGAAATGTATATACATTCCTGTTTAAGTTTTGATAAATTACCAACTAGTTGTAACAATAATGTTGATTTTCCAATACCAGGGTCGCCCCCAATTAGGGTTATTGATCCAGGCACAAACCCGCCACCAATAACTCGATCTACCTCACTTAAATTTGACGTAATTCTTGAATGATCATATGTTTCATTTTTTAAATATTCAAAACTAATAGTTTGTCCATTTGATTTAGATAAAATACCAGATGGTTTTGAGTTTTTTTCTTCTAATAAAGTGTTCCATTTATTACATTGTTCACACTTACCAATCCACTTTGAATAAACTGAACCACATGATTGACATATATATTGTTTATTTGATCTTGCCATTAAATGAATAGCTTAGGATTTGTTGATTTAATAAAGTCTTTTATCTGTGCATTATCAGACTTTAACATTTCCTTAGGTGTTCCTGACCATGAAATAGTTTGCTTATCAATTAAAATGACTTTATCAGCAACTTTGCACACTGATGCCATATCATGAGTAATTGTAATTGCACTTCCACCAACTGTTTTAACAGCAGATTTAATTAATTTGTCAATTAAGCTACCAGTTACAGGATCCAAGCCAGATGTAGGTTCATCAAATAATAGTACCTTCGGATTTCCACATATAGCTCTAGCTATTGCAACTCTTTTCTGCATTCCTCCAGAAATTTCTGAGGGATAAAGGTCTAAAATTTCAGAGTTTAAGCCTAAACGTTTTATTATTGATAATGCTAATTCTTTAGCATTTTTATCAGTAAGTTTTTCTTTGTTTTTAACTTTGAAAACAATATTTTCCCAATTTTGTAAAGAATCAAATAAAGCACCATGTTGAAATGTTATCCCTAAATCTAGTAAAACTTTTTCTTTTATAGATCTTTTCAAATCTACCATTTCTACATTATTTATTTTAATAGAACCTTTGTCTGGTGATAATAAACCAATGATGTTCTTTAGAAGTACCGACTTACCAGATCCTGAGGCGCCTATTATAGCCAGTGTCTCACCTTCAAATAGTTTAAAATTTATATCATTCAAAACCATAGTTTCATTAAAACTTTTTGTAAGGTTTTTAACTTCAATTATTATCTTGTTGTTTAATTTAATGTCCATTCTTAACCAAAAAATAAAGCTGTTATAATATAAGTGCTTGTTAAAATCATTACTGATGAAATTACTACAGATGCTGTTGTAGCATACCCAACTCCTTCCGCTCCTTTGGTTGCATTAAAACCAAAATAACAACTTACCATTGATATTATTAATCCAAAAAGTACAGCTTTAACTGTACCTTGAATAATATCTATCCACTGTAAATATTCTACAGTAGCATACAGATAGATGCTTGGATTAAATTCTAATTTAAAAATTGCTATTACATATCCTCCTAAAATACCAATTGTATTACCTAGAAGTACTAAAACTGGAATACAAATTAATGAGGCAATAATTTTTGGTGCAATTAAATATTGCATGGGTCTTGTGCCAAGAGTACCCAATGCGTCTATTTGCTCAGTTACCCTCATTGTAGCTATTTCCGCTGCCATTTTAGCTCCAATTCGTCCCGCAACCATCAGACCCGTTAAAACAGGCCCTAACTCTCTTGTGATTGAGGTTAATACAACTCTCGCCACTGTTGTTTCATTATTTAGTTCACTAAAACCATTATAAGTTTGGAGAGCTAAAACCATACCGGAGAAAAATGTGGTGAGACCAACTACAGGTAAAGAAAAATAACCAATATCTATGATTTGATAAAATATTTTCTTAAAATACCATGGTGGTCTAAATATCCAAAAAATTGCAGTTATAAAAAAAATAAAGAAATGGCCAACGTTAGATAAAAATTTTAAAAACTTTCGACCTGTAGTACCACAAATTTTAAATATCGAATTAATCAAATTCACTAATCTACCTTTATCAAATTACTAACTACTTATATTTTCTTAACAAGCGGTTGCCAAAAAGTGTTAAGAGTTCATAGCTGATTAAATCTAACTTATTAAGAATATTTTTAATGTTAGTATTATCCAGCAAACATAAATATTCACCTTCTTTTAATAATCTTTCTTTTAAGTTAGTGACATCTAAAACGAAGCTATCCATTGTGACATTACCTATAATACTACATTTTTTTTTCTCTATTGAGAAGGAACTATTAGGCTTTAATAATTTTAACCAACCATCTGCATAACCAATTCCAATTGTAGCTAATCTGGATTTTCTTTTTGTTATATCAATACCTCCATAAGATACTTTTTCACCAACATTAACGTTTCTTATTTGAATAACAGGTCCATGTAAACTTAAGGGAAATTTTAAACTTTTAGAATTTAATTGAATATTATTTCCATAATTATCAATCCCATACAATCCAATGCCTGGTCTTGTTTGATCAAGACAAAACCTTGATCCAAGGATTATTCCACCACTATTTGCTAAGCTTAACTTTATATTTGGTATAATTTTCGAAAATTGTAATATTTTGTCTAATTGTTTATCGTTTTCCTTATTTCTTATTTTATCAGCGTTAGCGAGGTGGGACATTATAAAGTCCCATTCAATGAAGTTTAATAATTCTTTGTTACTTAATAACAAACTAATTTCACTTTGACAAAAACCTAATCTATTCATTCCTGTATCAATATTTAATATCGCTTTAATCTTGTAACCTTGAGAAATAAGTTTTTTTAGCCTAAT
Organism: uncultured SAR116 cluster alpha proteobacterium; assembly: GCA_902514865.1. Taxonomy (GTDB): domain Bacteria; phylum Pseudomonadota; class Alphaproteobacteria; order Puniceispirillales; family Marisalimonadaceae; genus Marisalimonas. Next base: position 52,891 of record CABXSI010000001.1, on the reverse strand, counting down.
TAATTGACCTAAATTATTAATTATAGGTGTTAATCTATAGTCTACATATGATTGTTCACTGCCTTTTAAAAAACCTTCAAAAATAGCAATTTTAACCTTTTTAGATTTGCATTCTTCTCTTAGCTGGATCCCTTCGTTAAGGTTTGCAACATAAAAATAATCACACCCTGCTTTCATTAGAGTTTTGGCTACTTTTATCATACCTACACCATATGAATTAGCCTTAATTACAGCAGATGCTTTTCCATTAGACGCGTTGTTAAGCGCAACCCAATTTGATTTAATATCTTTTAATGAAATTTCTAGAATAGGTTGCATAATAAAAGATTATATATTTTTAAACAATTTTACTAATAAATTTGATCTGGCAATCTATTATCTTGAGCTAAATCCATAAACCTAGTAAATTTAGCCTCGAATTGTACTTGTATTATACCAGTTGGTCCGTGTCTTTGTTTCGAAATAATTATTTCAGCCTTTCCTTCTGCTGAGTTTCTTCTATCTTGCCATTTTGTAAAACGTTCATTAAAACTTTCTTGATTTTCATTTTCTCTCTGAGACGGCTCACTTTTATCTAGGTAATATTCTTCTCTATAAACAAACATAACTACGTCAGCATCCTGCTCTATAGAACCTGACTCTCTTAAGTCAGCAAGGATAGGTCTTTTGTCTTCTCTTTGTTCAACAGCCCTACTTAGTTGTGATAAAGCAAGAATAGGAACATTTAACTCCTTAGCTATTGATTTTAATCCTCTAGTAATGTTCGAAACTTCTTGAACTCTTCCTTGAGCTTCACTTGCTTTGGAAGCTTGGATTAATTGAATATAGTCAATAATAATTAAGCCTAATCCACGAGTCCTTTTTAATCTTCTTGCTCTTGATGCAATCTGAGCAACAGATATCGCAGGTGTATCGTCAATAAAGAAAGGCAAGTTATAAATATCATTCTGTGTTTCAACAAGTTTTGCAAACTCTTTTTCATCAATATCTCCACTTCTCAATTTATGAGAGTCTATTGTAGTTTGTTCGGCTAATATTCTTTGAGCTAATTGTTCGGCTGACATTTCTAAAGAAAAAATTAGAATAGAGTCATTTTGGCTAGTATTTTTACTTCTAGCAGCATTAAAGCCTATATTTGTGGCCAAGGCAGTTTTCCCCATTGCAGGTCTACCTGCCAATACTATTAAATCAGATTTATTCAAGCCTCCTAACTGACGATTTAGGCCTGAAAAACCTGTGTCAATACCAGATAACTTGCCTTTTCTAGTGAAAGCTTCATTTATTTGATTAGTAGCACTTGTTAAAACAGATTTAAAATCTATTGGACCCGTATTAATTTTATCTTTTTCGGCTAAATTATATAATTTTTCTTCAGTTTCAGATATTTCTTGATCGGGACTTATTTCAATTTTAGGATTGATTGATTTATCAATCAATTCATCAGCAATTCTTATTAAAGACCTCCTGATATAACAATTTTTTATTTCTTCTGCATAAAATTTTGCTTTACTTAATGATAATACTCCTTCTCTGAGATCCAAAAGATATTTTTCAATATCAACATCTTTATTTAAGTCAGTATTATTTAGATAATTTTTGAGTGTAAGGGGGTCTGCCAATCGACTAACGTCTGTAAGAGATATACAAGCATCATATATATTTGCATGTAATGGGTCAAAAAAATATTGACTATTAAAATTTGCAGGAAGATCTTCTAAAATTTTGTTATCAAATAATATTGAGCCCAAGAGACTTTGCTCAGCCTCAAGATTTTGAGGCATTTTTTTTTCAGAATTAGGAATATTGTCTGAATATAGATTTTCAGAGTTAGTATAATTTTCAATTAGACTATCAACCATAACCCTTTTTTCTAATTTATTTTAGATACATCGAATAATCTAAAATTTAATATAAATAAATAATTAATTAACTAATTTTATTTTTTTGTTCCTCAGTTTGTTTATTATTCAAACTATTTGATATTTCTAATTTTTCATCATTTTCGTTTTTTGTTTTTGTTTGACTATCTTTTTTATCAAATCGTTTGGCATCTTTCTGAGCTCGCTCTGATCTAATGTCTCCACCAGTTATTTCAGTTGTTATCATAGCTTTTCCCAATTTAGTTTGCTCTTTGGCTTCTTCTAAAGACCTAGCTATATTTAATTTCAAATTTATAGAGATTTCAGGATGTAATTTGATAGATATATCTTCATATGACAAAGTTTTAATAGCCTTATTTAAATCAACCTGAGATTTATTTATTGAAAGTCCAGCTTCAGTAATAGCTTTAGAGATATCTTTTGCAGAGACAGAACCGTATAATTGACCAGATTCGCTTGCGGCTCTGATGAGAACAACTTCTTTAAAGCTAACATCATCAGCTAAATTTTGTGCCTCTTTTTTTCTAGTAATGTTTTCACCTTCTAATTGAGACTTTCTTTCCTCAAACATTTTAACATTTTCTTTTGAAGCAAATACAGCTTTACCTTGAGGAAGCAGAAAATTTCTAGCAAAACCTGATTTAACTGTAACCAACTCACCCATTTGCCCTAATTTTTCAATACGTTCTAACAAAATAACATTCATTATATTCTCCTAGTCTAACCAACTACATAAGGCATTAATGCTAAAAATCTTGCTCTTTTAATAGCTTTAGAAAGTTCACGTTGTTTTTTTGCTGAAACAGCAGAAATTCTAGATGGTATAATCTTACCTCTTTCAGATACGTATCTAGTTAGCACTTTTAAATCTTTATAATCTATTTCAGGAGAGTTAGGGTCAGAAAATGGACATGATTTTCTTTTTTTTTGATTTGGCTTTCTTAGAGCTTCTCGTTTTATATTAAGTTGTGTCATTTTAATGTTACCTATACTTCTTCGTTAGTTGATTTATCTGTTTCTGAATTAACAATCTCATTTTTATAACGATCAGATTTATTGTTCATTAAAGGTGATGATTTTTCATCAATCTTATTAATACGAATTGTCAAAAATCTAATAATATCTTCATTTAACCTCATTAGTCTTTCATACTCAACAATTGCATCAGAAGAACTGTCAATATTTAAAAGTATGTAATGGCCTTTTCTATTTTTACTAATCTTATAAGCAAGATTTCTAAGCCCCCAAACTTCTCGTTTTTTTATTACACCCTTAAAATCCTCTATTATTTTAATGAACCCTTCAACTAAATCTTCGAATTGATTGGGTGTTAAGTCTTGTCTTCCTATTATAACACTCTCGTATAATGCCATCTTTATCTCCTTATGGCTTTTTGGAACTTTTCCAAGGTTAGCCAGATAAATTAAATTATCTGGCAAGGAGTACATAAATAATAAATTTTATGCTAGTAATTTAAATTAATGTGCAACATAAATGTTTATTATAAATATGCAATAAATAAATAAACAAATTTCAGGGTTTGTAGGGACTTAAAATGAATATTATTGTTTTTCCAGGGCAAGGATCCCAGAAGATTGGGATGGGTAAAGAATTATCAGATAATTTTACTGAAGCTAAACAAGTTTTTGAAGAAGTAAATGATGCTTTAAACTTCAACTTAACAAGAGTTATGTGGGAAGGCACAGATAAAGAAATTGCCTTAACTTCTAATGCACAACCTGCATTGATGGCATGTAGTATAGCTTCTCTAAGAGTTTTAAATAAAATTACTAATAAAAAACTGTCTGATTTAGCATGTTACGTTTGTGGACATTCTCTAGGAGAATACTCAGCTATGACTGCTGCAGAAGTCTTTTCTCTAGATCAATGTGCCACTTTATTAAGATTAAGAGGCGATGCAATGCAAAAAGCGGTTCCAATTGGAAAAGGGGCCATGGCTGCATTAATTGGTACAAATATTGAAACGGTCATAAAGGTTATAGATGAGGTAAAGTGTTATGGCGTTTGTGACATTGCCAATGATAATTCTCAAGGTCAAGTCGTAATAAGTGGTGATATATTAGCAGTTGAAAATGCAATGAAACTTTCGAAAGATTTAGGAATTAAAAAGGCTTTACTTCTTCCGGTAAGCGCTCCATTTCATTGTCGATTGATGAAGCCTGCTCAAATAATTATGGAAGAAGCTCTTAATAAATTAAATCTTAAAACACCTCTTGTACCAGTTATATCAAATATCAATGTTTCACCTGAAATTAATCCAGATAAATTGAGAAAAAATTTAATCAATCAAGTTACTGGAACTGTAAGGTGGCGAGAGACTATGGAATTTGCGGAAAAGAAAGGTGTTAAAAAAATTATAGAATTAGGTAGTGGAAAAGTTCTGACAGGTATTGCAAAAAGAATGATTAAAAACATTGTAACTATTAATATTGAAAACACAGAAGATTGCAAAAATTTTATATAAATTATGATGGAGAATTGAATGTTTGAATTAACAGGTAAAGTAGCCCTAATAACAGGTGCTACAGGTGGTATTGGGATGTCGATAGCAAAAAAAATGAAATTAAGTGGAGCTAAACTAATTCTTTCAGGGACAAAAAAGACTGTTCTAAGCGATTTAGCATTAGAATTAGGCGATGATGTTAAAACAATTGCCACAAACCTAAATTGTAAAGATGACATCTTAAAATTAGCACAAAAAGCTGAAGATAGTTTTGGTCAGATTGATATATTGATAAATAATGCTGGTATTACAGCTGATAATATTTTTTTAAGAATGAAAGATGAAGAATGGGATAAGGTTATAAATATAAATTTATCAGCACCTATGAGGTTAACAAGGCAAGTTATTAAAGGAATGTTGAGAAGAAGATCTGGAAGAGTTATATCCATAAGTTCTATTGTTGGATACACTGGAAATTCAGGTCAAAGTAATTACGCTGCTTCTAAATCAGCTTTGGTAGGCTTTACAAAATCAATAGCTCTAGAAGTTGCTAGTCGAGGTATTACTTGTAACATTATTGCACCAGGATTTATTTCTACTCCTATGACTGATAAACTTTCCGACGAACAGAGAAAAAATATATTAATTAATATACCTGTTAATCGATTAGGAAATGTTGAAGATATTTCAAATGGTTGTGTTTACTTAGCTAGTGATGAAGCAGGTTTTATAACTGGTACCACATTGCATATTAATGGTGGAATGAATATGATTTAGAATTTTTTATATTAACATGATAATATGCTTGGCATTGATACATATTTATGTTACTCGAAACTCATAATTGATATGAATTTATATTAAACTAAAGGGGAATTTAATGAGTGACATAGCTGGCAGAGTAACAAAAATTGTAGTTGAGCATCTTGGGGTCGAAGAATCTAAGGTGGTAGATAGTGCAAGTTTTATAGATGATTTAGGTGCGGATAGCTTAGATACTGTTGAACTAGTTATGGCGTTTGAAGAAGAGTTTGAGTGCGAAATACCTGATGACGCAGCTGAAAAAATTCAAACTGTTAAAGATGCAATAGACTTTATTTCCTCAAATAGCTAATATACTCTAAGTTTGTTGCTCGATTAAATGTTAGGAGTTTTTGATGCGTCGGGTCGTTGTTACTGGACTAGGCTTGTTAACCCCCTTAGGAGTTGGTGTTGAGCTTAACTGGAATAGACTAATTTCAGGCACTGTTGGCATAAACAAAATAAATGATTTTGATGTTTTGGATTTACCTTGTAAAATAGCTGGACAAATACCTTCGTATCTTGAAGACAAGGAGGGAGGTTTAGATTTAGACAATTGGATAGAGCCAAGAGAATATAAGCGTATTGACAGGTTTATAGCTTATGGGATAATTTCAGCTATACAGGCTGTAGAACATTCTGGTTGGAAACCAAAAAATGAAAATGAAAAAAATAGGACAGGAGTAATTCTAGGTTCGGGAATAGGTGGTCTTGAAACAATAGCTAAAACCACCGAATTACTAAGCTCAAAAGGACCTAGGAAAGTTAGCCCATTTTTTATACCTTCTGCGCTAATTAACTTATTATCTGGTCAAGTCAGTATTAGGTATGGTTTTAAAGGACCAAATCATTCGGTTGTTACCGCATGCTCAACAGGTGCTCATGCTATTGGTGATGCATCAAGAATAATAAGATATGGTGATGCTGATGTAATGGTTGCAGGTGGAGCAGAAGCTGCTTGCTGCCGTATTGGTATGGCAGGATTTGCCGCAGCTAGAGCTTTAAGTACTAAATTTAATAATGACCCTATATCAAGTTCTAGGCCTTGGGATCAAGATAGAGATGGTTTCGTTATGGGAGAAGGTTCTGGTGTTGTAGTTTTAGAAGAAAGAGATCACGCCATCGCCAGAGGAGCTAAAATATATGCTGAAATAAAAGGTTATGGTTTGTCAGGAGATGCTCATCATATTACTGCCCCTGCTGAAAATGGTGATGGGGGTTATAGAGCTATGAAATTGGCTTTAAATGATGCAAAAATAAATAGTTCTGCACTTGATTATATTAATGCTCACGGAACTTCAACGCCACTTGGAGATGTGATTGAATTAAAAGCAATAGGCAGGTTACTTAACCATAAAACAGAAAATGTAAGTATTAGTTCAACTAAATCAGCCACTGGACATCTTCTAGGTGCAGCTGGTGCAATTGAGGCCATTTATTCAATTTTATCAATTATAAATCAAACTGTTCCTCCCACTAATAATTTGATAACGCCTGATAGAGAAGCAGCAGAATTTGATTTAGTTCCAATTCTTTCAAAAAAAAGAAATGTTAAAAACGTTCTATCTAATTCCTTTGGTTTTGGCGGTACAAATGCCAGCCTCGTTATCAGTTGTTCAGATTGATATCAAGAAATAAACTTTTTCTATTAATAATTTTCAAATGTTTTTTTATATGTATAAGCTTTCTTTACGTAGAAAATGCAAAAATACAACAGATAGTTTTTCAAGACACTTATTATTTGTTAAAAAAAAACACGAACCAAGAGCAAATTTTAAAACAACTCAAGTTTAAAAATATTAATATAGAATATTTTAAATGGAGGATTATATCATTAATCCGTGATGATCATTTTGTTCCTAAAGCTGGTGAATATTTAATCAAAAAAAACTCTACTATACAAGATATACAAAATATTTTTCAAAATGAAAAAACAATTGTAAGAAGTTTTAAACTTATTGAGGGTGCAACATCAGACAATTTAGAGAAAAGTTTATTACAAAACCCATATTTATCGGGAAAAATAAAATCTTTACAAGAAGGCATATATAAACCTGACACTTATTACTTTAAATATGGGTATTCTAGAAATAAATTATTAGAACGTATGAGATTAGCTCAAGATAAAATTTTAGATAATATTTGGAAATATAAACCTAAAAATTTTATTATAAAAAATAAACACGAATTATTAATTTTAGCATCAATTATACAAAGTGAAGCTAGTAATCGGAATGATCGTAGACTTGTTGCGAGTGTTTTTATTAATAGGCTTGAAAACAATATGAAGTTACAATCTGACGTAACTTTAGCATATGGTTTTAATATAAACGGCAAGAAAATTACAAAAAAAATGTTAAAATCAGATAATCCTTTTAACACATATTATCATAAAGGTTTACCACCAACACCTATATCATATCCAGGTGAAAGCGCCTTGAACTCACTGAAGTTTGTTGAAAAAACAAATTTTTTTTATTTTGTTAGTAACGGTAGAGGAGGACATAGATTTTCTGAAACATATAGTTTACATAAGAAAAATATTAAGCTATGGAAAAATAGTTTTAACAAGGATTAATAATGAATAATAATTTCCGAAGAGGTTTTGTATTAGTAATTTCATCTCCCTCTGGAGCTGGCAAAACAACTATATGTAAAAAAATAATTGAAGAAATTGATAGTATTGATCTTTCTGTTTCAGTAACCACTCGTCAAAAAAGAAAAAATGAAATTGATGGTAAAGATTATTTTTTTAGAAGTGATAAAGAATTTAGAATTATGGAAAATAATAAGGAATTTTTGGAAAATGCAAATGTTTTTGGTTTTTCTTATGGAACCTTAAAAAGAGAAGTGATTTCAAAAATTGAAAAAGGAATTGACATAATAGTGGATATAGATTGGCAGGGAACAAGACAGATACAAAAACATATACCTAATGATATTGTCAAAGTATTTATCTTACCTCCATCAATCAAGGAGCTTGAAAATAGACTTGGTAAAAGAGCAAGTGAAGATAAAAAAAATTTTTTAAAAAGAATGTCTGAGGCTAGAAAAGAAATAAGTCATTATACTGAATATGATTTTGTCATTATTAATAATGAAATAGAAAAAGCAGTTAATCAGATTAAATCAATTCTTTTTTCTGAGAGATTACGCAGATATAGACAATTAAATTTAAATATATTTGTTGATAATCTTAAATAAATTTTTTAATTACTTTTCATATAATTTTTTAGCTATTTTGCAAAATTCAATAATAGATAAGTTTTCGGGTCTTAGATTAGGTGAGATGTTTAGCTCTTTTAAAATTATTTGTCCATTAACTGTCTTTAAACTTGTTTTAATCATTTTACGTCTTTGGCTGAAAGTCATTTGTGTGACTTTTTCGATAGACTCGAAAGATACGTCATACAAAGGTTTTTGTAATGGTTTTAATTGTATTACACTAGACGTAATTTTTGGCCTAGGTATGAAGGCTTCATTAGGAATATCAAATAACTTTTTACTTTTTGTTAACCAATTTGTTAAAATTGATAATCTACCGTAATTTTTAGATCCTGGTTTAGCTATTATCCTATCTGCAACTTCTTTTTGAAACATTAAGGTAAGTAAATCAAAATGTTGGATATGTTTCAACCATGATAATAACATTTTTGTTCCAGTATTATAAGGTAGATTGGCTATGACCTGTCTTGGTGATTCACCCAATTCCCATATAGGATAATGAAGAGCATCATCAGTAATTATAATGAGATTATCTTTATATATTGCTTTAACGTCATTTAACATTTTTTCTGATTGTTTATCTTTGTCTATGGTATATAGAACGGTAGGTTTTTTTTTTAAAATTGACCTAGTTAAACCTCCTGGACCAGGCCCAATTTCTATCACAGTAGGACAAATTGGTTCAGAATTTTTTACAATTTTATCTGTAAGGTTTAAATCAAACAAAAAGTTTTGACCAAGAGATTTATTAATTTTAACATTATTTCTTTTTAAAGTTTCTTTTATTGTAGGTAATTGTAAATCATTATCATTCATTTTTTATTTATACTCATTTCATAAGCAAGATTTATTGCTGCTATTAAACTATCAGGGTTAGCAATATTCTTGCCTGCAATATCAAATCCAGTACCGTGATCAGGTGAAGTTCGAATGAAATCTAAACCCAAAGTTACATTTACTCCGGTGAAAAAATTTAATGTTTTAATAGGTATAAGAGCTTGATCATGGTACATACAAATAGCAACATCATAATCTTTTCTTCTTTCTGACGAGAAAGCAGTGTCTGCTGAAATAGGTCCTTCTACAAAACAATTTTGTATTTTTTTGGCTTCATTAATTGCCGGAACAATTATTGTTTTCTCTTCATCACCTATATCACCATTTTCACCTGCATGAGGATTTAATCCTGTAACAATTATTCTAGGTTTGGGTATATTAAATAGAGAAACCAAGCTTTCTTTTGCTATATTTATTGTAAGTGCAATAAGATTTTTAGTAATAAGCCTTGGAACATTTTTAAGAGGAACATGAATTGTTAATGGGATTGTTTTTAGTTCATTGTTAACCAACATCATGACTGGATTTTTTTTGTATTTTGATAGTGACGCGAGAAAATCTGTATGTCCTTGAAAATTAAATCCTGACCTATACATCATATTTTTATTTATAGGATTTGTAACAATTGCTGAAGCAACACTATTCATTTCAGTTTTAACACATGTAATAATTGAATTTTGTATAAAAGATGAAAATTTAATATCTCGATTTCCTAAAATATTATCATCTGGTAATTTTATAGAAAGAATATTTAAAAAATTTTCCTTAAAGTCAGAGAAATTAACATTATCTTCAATTTCATTTAATTCAATTTTACTTTTAATATTTTTTTTACAATCCTCAATTAATTTTGAATTAGTTATGACTATGGGTTTTATGTTTTTGTTTATTTTAGAATTTTGAATTGCTTTAATAGTAATTTCTGTTGAAATACTGTCAGGATCACCAGCGGAGATTAGAATTACTTTTTTCATAGAGATCATTTAAACTATTTATTTATTCAAATTTTTGATGTTAGATATTATAGCCTCCTTGTGCAGACGTTTTAAATATCTTTCACTGATAATTAAATAATGTTTTTGCATCATTTTATTTTTCAACTCTAAAAATGTTTTTTTATTTGGTCGTGGTTTTTTAACGTCACATTTAATGAAAGTATATCCAAAATTACCAAAAAATAATGGTTGTGATATTTTATATAAATCAATATTTTCAACTACATTTTGTATTTTTGTACTCATATCTGCCATTCTTGATTTTATAATATTTATACTTAAATCATTGTTTTGGTCTTTAATCATATTTAAATTATTACAAGTTTTTTTACTTGTTAATAAATCTTCAACAGCAAATTTTATTTTGTTGAAAGCTTCATCTTTTTTTTGAAAGTTTATAGGAAATTTTATTCGCCCAAGAATGACATTTGTTTCTTTTTTACTAAATTGTCCATTCAATCTTTTAGCGAGTATCTTAATAATTTTAATTTTGTCTTTTGTTGGGAAACTAATAATATCACCCTCATTCAAATTAATTTTTTTTGATCTTATATACTTTGGCAAACTTTGATAATTTTTCCATCCTACTTTTCCTTTAAACTTTGCTGAACTACTTATAGATAATTTTGATGCTAAATCTAAAAAATTAACACCACTTTTCAAAGCAGATTTAATTTGATTAAGTAAAATTTCATTATTATTTCTACTTATTACGATTTCTGCTAAATCATAAAGATCTTCAGTCTTTCTTTTTTTTTGGTTTTTAATATTATTTTCTACTATCTTATCTAGTTTTAATAATTGGTTCTTAAATTTATTTTTTAGAACAATGCCCCACACTAATTGAGATTCGTATTTTTCTAATAATTTAGCTTTTGGTACAGATATATAATTTATAAACGAGCTTAATTTTTCTTTAGAATTGTTAAATTCATTTAAAAGTAATTGATTGGCTTTAGGGGCAACCATTTCAATAATATTTTTATTTATTTTAAGACCTGCAGAAAAAATAATTTTTTCGTTAATTAAAGATTTAAGTGATTGATTATAATAGTTTTGTAACTTTTTAAAATCATTGTTATTCTCAATTGAAAATGAAAGTAGCTTTGCACGATTTACAATATCATTTTTGGTAATTGGTATTTTATTAACAGTGATAACTACAAAATTTTCACTGCTAAATGCATTGGAAAGAAAAATATTACAACACATAATATTTATGATTAATAATAATTTCAATTTTAAAAATTGTTTAATTATATTATTCACCTTTAATCCTTATACTTTTTTTATTTTGGCTTCGTCAATGTCACTGGTTAAATAACAACCTGCAAACAAACCAATTAGTGTTGGTCCAAACCCAGATAGTAATGGTGGTAGTTTTTGAGAGGAACCTAAAGCAAAGATAAAATCTCCAATAAAATATAAACTAAACCCAACTACTAGTGAAAGTGAGACAATACCAACCTCAACTTTTCTTTCAGTACTCCTTAACATTAAGGATGCTGAAAGTAAAATCATTGATAAAATCAAAAATGGCTGGCATATCAATTTAAAAAAGTATAACAAATGTTCAGATATATTTAATCCATATTGTTTCATTTGTTTTAGGTATCTTGGAAAATCAAATATAAATATTTTCCCAGGTTCTATAGTAGCAACATTTAAATTTTTTGGATTAGATTTTATAAATAAAGTTAGTTTGTTGAAAATTTTTAATTCTGAATTTTTTTTTGTCAAACGACCTTCAAAAAGATCTAGCTGTTGTTCAGAAAATACTGCTTTATTTGCAAAGATTCTTTTTTCAAAATTTTTATTATGATCATAAACAAAGATATTTACGTTTAATAAAGTGTTTAAATTTTCGTTTATTTTATTAGCATTAATTAACAAATATGATCCCTTTGAAATTTGTTTTATCCAAAAACCTTTTGTATCAAAAGATAATGTTTTCAAATTTTTTTGGCCAAAGTAAATAGATTGTAAGTGGTCAAATTTTTTACTTAAAAGAATTGCAAAAGGATTTAATATTATTAGAGAAATCAGGCCTATTAAAAAAAAAGAGACTAATATTGGAGAAAGTATTTTCCAGAGAGAAATTCCTGAAGTTTTGCAAACAATGTAATAGTTTTTTTTTCGCCATTGGTTAAAACATGCTATAGATCCAATCAAAACAGCAAATGGTAAAATTTTTTGAATATTTTCACATATTTTAAACAAGGCCATACTGATAATGTCGAAAACATCAGCTTTTACAAGATTACTTACCAGCGCTTTGTTTGAAGAACGTCTAAATAATTCGATAATATCAATGAAAAAGATTAATATTATAAGTGCAAACAAAACAAATAAAAAATATTTTAAAATATCCTTAGTTAAATATTTATATAGAATTGTAGGTTGGTTATTTGTTATAAACATGGAATATAAATCATTTAATAATATTAACCTTTATAGGTATTTATTTTTTTGCTCAATAAAATAACGCAGAAAAATAAAACAGAAGTTGGAAATAAATACATTAATGGCAATAGAAAGATATCACTGTGCACTGCATTTTTTAAAATTATAACTAAAGTTTGTACTATGAAAACAAATCCAATTGCAAAAGTTTTTCTGTATGTTTTAAATAATTTTGAATAATTATCATTAAGTATTGTCAACATCACAATTAAAGCGAAAATAATAGGCATGAAAATTATAGTATTTCTTGTATGAGCTTCTGCTAACAATTTTCCATGATTTGAGGGTTTTGTTTCTGCTTTTTCTAATAGTTCGAAAAAACTAAATTCATTATATTCAACAACTCTACTACTAACCGATTTTTTTCTATCTTCCTGCACTATCAAATTATAATTGTCAAAATTTAAAATAGTTGAACGACCCTTTTGATCAGTTGATATTCTAGTTCCTTGAATCATTCTTAAATTTATAACGTCGTCTATGTATACATTTCCACTTTTCGAAAAATATTCGACTATATTTGAACTATCAGTTTTATCTTGGATAAATATCTCTTCTAATAGATTATTTTCAGAAATTTTACCTATAAATATTGTTTGATTTCTATTAACATTTATAAAAACATTATCTTTAAAAATAAATTCTTGATTATTATTTCTGATTTCATTTTGTAATGTCTTAAAATTAGCATATGTTTTGGGTAGAATAAAGTGGGATATTATGAATAAAGTTGTAGACGAAACTAAGGCCACCAAAAGTGCTGGTTTACTTATTTTGAAAGGGCTTATCCCAGCTGATTTCATTACTACAATTTCTTTATCGTTTTGCAGTTTTAAATAAGAAATCATACAACCAGCGAATGTACCAAAAGGTAGAGCTATTATTAACCAACTTGGCATACTAAATAATGATAAAATGAAAAAATCAGTAAGATTAGCTCCTTTTTCAATTATTAAATTTATACTTCTGAATGATTGACTAAGCCAAATCACTCCTAAAAGAACACATGTAGAAACAAAAACACTTTTAGACGTTTGTTTAAATATATATCTTGTTAAAATCATAAATAAATATTATCAGAAAACTAAAATTAATTATTTTAAAATATTTTTATTAATATATCTTATTTATGTTAATACAAAAGACCTGATTTGATTAAAGGAAATAATATGTCTGTTAATAGTAGGTTTATTAAATTTAAATGTGAAAATAACAAAGATAATTTGAAATTTAATAACAATCATACAGTAAATGTCTTATTTTATTCAAAAACAAATTCTTTAATATCGAAAGATTTTTCTAAAGATAAAAATCTAATCACTTTTTTAAAAAAAATGACTGAAAATAATTCAGAAAATATCTGTATTGTTAGGTCTGAAAAGGGCATGTTTCTTCTAATTAAGAGAAAAGATCACGACAACCACTTAACGCATAAATATTTAGAAGACCTTGGTGGAAGTATATTTAATAATACTAAGTCTATAGGATGTTCTGAAGTTAGAATTTTTGAAAATAATCTAGATATAAACAAACAGATTGCCCTAGGTATTTTATTAGGTTCATACAAATTTTCTAACTATAAAAAAAACATTACAAAAGACATTATTGATATTAAAAATGTTACATTTATTTGTAATGAACCAAAAATGCATTCACAAAACATACAAGAGATTAGAAATATTGCTAATGGCGTTTTTACCGCTAGAGATCTTGTTTGGCAACCACCAAACATACTTTACCCGTCAACTTTTGCTAATGAATGTAAAAAACTTAAAAAAATTGGTGTTAAGGTTACTGTATATAATGAGAAACAATTAGAAAAACTTGGTATGGAAGCATTATTAGCAGTCGGGCGAGGCTCAAGAAAAGATAGTAGAGTTGTCGTTATGGAATGGTTTGGTGGGAAAAAAGCATCCTCTCCTATGCTGTTTGTTGGTAAAGGTGTATGTTTTGATTCAGGCGGACTATCTTTAAAACCATCAAAGTCGATGGAGGACATGAAATGGGATATGGGTGGTGCAGCAACAGTAACAGGATTAATTGAAACTGCAGCTTTATCTAAAGTTAAACAAAATGTAATTGGTGTAATAGGACTTGTAGAAAATATGCCTGATGGCGATGCGCAACGACCTGGAGATGTTGTTAAGTCAGTTTCAGGGCAAACAATTGAAGTTTTAAACACTGATGCAGAAGGAAGACTAGTATTAGCTGATATGCTTTCTTGGACTGAAAAAAAATATAAACCAAAGTTTATTATAGATTTAGCTACATTAACCGGAGCTATGATTGTTGCTCTTGGTAATGCAAGGGCAGGTTTGTTTTCCAATAATAAAGATGTTTCTAAAGCTATTTTTGATGCAGGTGAGATTACTGGAGAAAAGGTTTGGGAAATGCCTATGGACGATGATTACGATCAATTATTAAAAACAGAGATTGCAGATATGAAAAATATTGGAGGAGCTGGTGCAGGATCTATTACAGCAGCTTGTTTTTTAAAAAGACATGTTAAAAAAACCCCATGGGCTCATTTAGATATTGCTGGTGTTACATGGAAAAATAAATCTTCGCCTTCAGTTCCATATGGTGGTGTAGGATGGGGAGTTAAAATGTTGTACCACTTAGTTAAAAATTATTAGTATTTTTTGATATGTATCATTAAATACATTTATTAAACACGTTAATTTTTATTCTTATACATATACTAATAAAAACTTTGGAGAATAATATGAAAATTGAAAATACCTTATCCATAATCAAACCAGATGCTACAAGACGAAATCTATCTGGATCCATAAATGCTAAATTTGAACAAGCTGGTTTAAATATAATTGCACAAAAACGATTACAATTGACAAAGGACATGGCTCAAAAATTTTACGAAATTCACAAAGATAGACCATTTTTTAACGATTTAGTTAATTTTATGATTTCAGGTCCTGTAATTGCTCAGGTGCTAAGAGGTGAAAATGCTGTGAGGATAAATAGAGAAGTTATGGGAGCAACTAATCCAAAAGATGCAGAAAAAGGTACAATCAGAAATGAGTTTGCAGAGAGCATTGAAGCCAATTCTGTTCATGGCTCTGACAGTCTTGAAAATGCAAAATCTGAAATATCATTTTTTTTTGCTGAGATTGAGTTAATCTATTAATTTTCAAACTAAAAATATTGCCATTAATGCAACAATTGCAATCACAATTACTGTGCTATAAGTAGTATATTTTAAAAAATTTTCGTAGAATAATTTATGTTCTTGTGTTTCTTTGTCAATTTTATTACTCACAACTCACTCCTTAAATTTATAAATATTCATAAAGCAACTTGATTAATTTATATGATATCAAATTGCTGTAATAATATTACAAGTTTAAATATATTTTAACAGAAATTAAATATCCCATCCATCAAATAAAACACTTCTATTCGATGTGTTTTCTATCATTCTACCAATTATAAATGAATTATAACCAGCCTCGTTTAAGTTAGTAATTACTGTCTCTTTGTTTTTTTTATTTACAAAAATTAAGAGCCCAATTCCGCAGTTAAAAGTTTTTGCTAACTCCAAAAGCGAGATATTAGCTTTGGTTTGAAGCCATTTAAATAATGGTGGAAGTTCATAATTCTTCATATCAAATTTTATTGACAGATTGGAATTGAATGCTCTTGGAGGGTTTTCTATCAAGCCTCCACCAGTTATATGACTTATAGACTTTATCGCTTGGTTTTTGTTTCCTGCTAAAAATGCCTCTGTGTATAACATTGTAGGTTCCATCAATATATCAGCAAGTATTTTTGTTTTATCAAATTCAGCTTTTTGAAATATATTAATCGAATGAGTCTCTAATATTTTTCTAACAAGTGAAAAACCATTAGAATGAATTCCACTACTTGGCACACCAATAACATAATCACCACTCTCAACAGAGCTTTTATTAAAAAGGTCATTTCTTTCTACAGCACCAACACAAAAGCCAGCCAAGTCAAAATTTTTATTTTCATAATGCCCAGGCATTTCAGCTGTTTCACCTCCAATAAGAGCGCATTTAGATTGCTTGCAACCTTCTGCTATTCCTTTAATAACTTCTATTGCTATATTTTTATCTAACTTACCTGTAGCATAGTAATCCATGAAAAAAAGTGGTACGGCTCCTTGTGCTAATACGTCATTTGCACACATAGCTACTAAATCAATACCAATATTAAAATATGACTTGGTTTTAATAGCTAATTTTAATTTAGTTCCAACCCCATCTGTACTTGAAACAAGAATGGGATCTTGAAATCCAGATTTTTTTAAATCAAATAATCCACCAAATCCTCCCAATTCACCTGTAGCACCCTTTATAGCAGTACTTTTTGTAATATGAGAAATTTCAGAAATAAGATTATTTCCTTCATCAATATTCACACCTGAGTCCAAGTAAGTTATTGATTTATCGGTAATGTTATTTGGTTTTTTTGCCATTTTAATGTTATTTTTATTAATTAGTCATTTCGACTAATATTAAATGAAAATTAATCTTAGATTTATATATTGATATATCGATGTTATACTTACATATCAATTAAAAAAAATCAGGTACTTATTTAATGTCGCCTATTTACTTAAAAATAATTCTTACTGTAATTTTCAAAATATTTTTTTCTGTTTCCACACCTTTTGCCTCAATAAATGAGGATTGTCAGAATTCATCGTTTTATGTGAGTAATATAAACGTTGATTTAACAAAAGCATCTATTAATGAAGCAAGGTTTCAAGCTGAAAATCAAGCAAAATTATTAGGTATAGGAAGGCTGATTAATAGACTGATTTTAGAAAATAATAATATAAAATTTAAAAAAAATGAAATTTCTACTTTGGTTGATTATTTGAAAATTAATAATGAAGCTAATAGTGATAAAAGATATTTAGCGAATTTTGACATTTGTTTTAATAGAAACTTAGTAATTAATTTTTTTCGTAAAAATAAGCTAAAATATTCTGAAACTTACAGAGAACCTATTTCTATTCTGCCAATATTTAAAGGACCTAGAGGATTTGTAATGTGGGACGAAAAAGATGAATGGTATAAAAAGTGGAAAAAAAATTTAAAATCAGTTGACGGATTAGTCAAACTAAAACTTGCCCAAGGCAACTTTCAGTTAAATAGAATTCTAAGTGCTAATCTTCTACTAAATTCTAACACAAATCTTATTAATAAATTAATTAAAAATGAAAAAACTAATTCTTTATTAATTGTAATAGCTGAACCTATTTTGCAAACAAATGGGAAAACTTATTTAAATACCTATGCCAAATATTACAATCTTAATGGAAAATTAGTTAACACAGTTTATAGAAATAAAACTCCTCTTAAGAAAACTTTTTCTATATATAATATTGATCCAACTTTAATAACAAAAGAGATTTTAAAAATAATTAGTTCAATTGAAAAAAACTGGAAAGAAAATAATTTAATTGATACCAGCATTTTAAATGAAGTAGATTTAGTAATACCAATTACTTCTATATTGTCTTCTAAACTTGAAAATGAATTATTATTTAACGATAAAGAAGTATATGTGAAATCAACCAAAGGATTTCTTGATACAGGACTACTTGAAATAGAAAACGAAATTATTTTTTATAAAAATAAAACATTCAACAGTTTTCAAAATATTACAAGAAGTATGTTTAGCTCTTCAAAGCAATTAAAATATAAAAAGAATATTGCTGTAAATCAGAAAGATGTAAGTGTATGGCCTATGGTTCTTAAAAAATTAGAAAATCTACCATTTGTTATTGAAGTTATGGTAGTTTCTATCACAGAAAAACGAGGAAGACTGATCGTTAAATTCATGGGCAATAAAAAAACTTTTTTTCAGGCTGCAAATGAAAAAAAATTAACATTCAAGAATTTAAATTCTAGACAATACACGCTTGTTTATTAAGCTATATTGAGGTTGCAAATATGTATGACTTTTCAAAAAAAATTTATCTTTATACATTTATAATCTTATTATTATTTATAATAATATACTTATTTGAGGTTTTAACTCCATTTGCAATAGCTTTTATAATTGCTTATTTAGTAAATCCATTGAAAATATTATTAGACAAATATATGAATAAAACATTTTCAAGTTTTTTATCTGTAATAATTTTTGTTTTAGGTTTTCTCTCTGTTTTAATTTTAATTTCACCAATTATTTTACACCAAATACAAAATTTTATTACTGTTTTACCAGAATACGTCAGTTATGCTAAAGATCTTATAATAAAAATTAATGATAAATATCTATTTAGTGAAAAAATAAAAAATTTAGATTATACAAGTTTTTTTAAACCATTATCTAGCAATATTGTGAACTCTGGTAATAATTTAATAACTAATGGAATAGAACTTTTTAATGGTGTGTTCAATATTATCTTAATATTTATCATAACATTTTATATGAGTTTACAGTTTAATAAAATAAAACTTTTTTTATATGAATTTGCAGATAAATCTCATTTTGAAGATTTCCCAATTCTAATAAAAGAGATAGATAACGTTTTATCAAAATTTATACGTGGTCAAGGTTTAGTATGTCTTACTTTATCAATTTTTTATGCAATAGCATTATTTTTAGTAGGCATAGAATTTGGAATTATGCTTGGTATTTTTGCAGGGATTATATCTTTTGTACCTTTTGTAGGCGCTTTTTTAGGAGGAGGGCTAACTCTAATTTTGGGTTTTTCACAATTTGGGGTATCTTTTGAGCTAACAATAATATTATTAATTTTCGTATTTGGACAATTACTTGAGAGTTATTACTTAACACCAAAATTAGTTGGAGATGCAATAAAGTTGAGTCCAATTTGGATTATATTTGCCTTATCAACAGGTGCTTTTTTATCAGGTTTTGTTGGAGTATTGATATCTCTCCCTGTTGCGGCGGTTTTAGGTGTTATAGTAAGATACTATTTTATAAAACTATCTTAATGACATTAGATGTATGACTTCAAAAATAAGAAATATTGATAGATATATTTTTAATAAACAAATGGCACTGCCATTAACTTTTAAAACAATAAAGAATAGAGAAAACTTTATTATTTCAAAATGTAATGAAGAAGCTGTTAGGTTGATAGAGAATTCATCTTTTTGGCAAAATAAAACAAAAATAAATTCTATTCCAGCAGCTATTATCTTTGGTCCAAAAGGTTCAGGTAAAACGCATTTGTCTTATATATTTAAAGAACATAACCGGTGTGAATATTTATCTTCTTTATCTAGCTTTAATTTAGATGAAATATATGAAGGTAAAAAATTTATAATAGATGATTTTATTCCTGGTGAACAATATCCATCAGAATTAGTTATGCATTTTTTAAACAGAGTAACATATCAAGAAGGTTCAGTTTTATTTTTATCAAATTTGTCACCTTCAAAGATGGATTGGAAACTCGATGATTTAAATTCAAGAATACGCAGTTTAATTTGTTGTAAAATAAAATTACCAGATGATGTACTCTTATATTCCTTTATGGTTAAATATTCAAACGATAAAAAAATATTTATAGATGACAAACAACTTATATATATACTAGAAAGAATAGATAGAAATTTTGATAGTGTTATTAAAGTAATTGATAAACTTGATATTTATTCTTTAGAAACGAAAAAAAAAATTAGTTATAAAATCATAAAAACTATACTTTATGAAATTTAATTCTAATTAAAAATTTATTTTTTTAACTTTATAATTTTCAATGGTAAATCCTAATTTACCTTCTAATAATAAATCTACAACTTTACCAAAAACGTCATACCGCCATCCTTCAAACACCTTTAGTCCTTCTGTTTTACCATCTAAGATAGATTTAAGATCAGCTGTGTTAGCAATTAATTTTTCGGCTACTCCACTTTCTTGGGAGCAATATAAGAGTAAAAGTTTTAATAATTCTAAACTACATTTATCTATGTTAGATTTTTTATTAAATTTACATACTTTTGGCCAAGTATTAGGATCATTTTTTTCTGCAACTTTAATTATTTTTATAATTTCATTTAAATCACTTACAGAGAAGTTTTTAGGCATACCTCTAATTTTATTAAATAAATCTATTCTGTTAGGTTTAAATAGAGATATATTTACTAAAGTTTCATCTCTAATTAATCTGTTTCTAGGAATATTTCTCTGTTTACATTTATCTTCTCGCCACTTTGCCAAAATTTTAAGTATATTTAATGTTTCAGATTTAGAATATTTTATTTTAATTCTTTTCCAAGCTTCTTCTGGGTTTACAATGTATAAATCTTTTTTGTACAGTTGTTCAATTTCTTTACTAACCCATTCTTGTCTGCCTGCCTTTAGAATTAATTCATTAATTGATGGAAAAATTTTTATTAAATGAGTAACATCTAAAATCGCATAATTTAATTGACTTTTTGTCAATGGTCTTTGCAACCAATTTGTAAATTGATTTTCTTTATTAATAGATAAGTTTAAAAACCTGTCCACTAACTTCTCATAACCAACTTGGTCCCCTAATCCACAAAACATTGCTGCTATTTGGGTGTCATAAATTGGCTTGGGAATTTCACCCGTAAGATTCAAGAAAATTTCTATATCTTGCCTTCCAGAGTGAAAAACTTTTAAAATTTTTTCATTTGAAAGTAAATCCCATATTGGTTTCATATCAATCCCAGAAAGTGGATCAATCGCAGCTGCAAAGTCTTCACCTGCGATTTGAACCAAACATAATATAGGATAGTAAGTATTATCTCTAATAAATTCAGTATCGATTGCTAATACTTTTTGTTTTAAACATTTATTAATAAATTCTTTTAATGTATCATTATCAACAATTATTTTATTTATTTTGATCATACTTAACAATCTAACTTATTTATTCTGAAAATATTATTAACGGGGTGTAAAATGTTTTTTAAAAATTATATATATCTTCTGTTTGCTTTTTTAATTATTTCTAGCCCATCTTTTGGTATAAAGCTTTTATCACATAAAGCTATTTATACACTAAATGTTGAGGATATAGAAGAAAACAGTTTCCTTGAAGGTGGGCAAGGACAAACTTATTTTGAAATAATAGAAAATTGTGAAGGTTGGAATGTTAAAGAAGATTATGTCCTTATATATGAGTTACCTAATAAAAAAATGACTAATAGTTATTCAAGCTATTCAACATTTGAAAATTTTTCAGGTACAAAACATAGTTTTGAATTAAATGAAAAAAGTGAATTAAATGGAGATAATTCATATCAAGGTTTTGTTGAAAAAAATAATACTAATATTTCTGGTTCAGTAATTAATAATTCTATTAAACAATTATCGTTCAAAAAAGATATTTTATTACCTATAGAACATTTGAAAAAACTTATTGAAGCTGCAAAAAATGAAAAAAAAGTATTCACACAAAAAGTTTTTTTTGGGAATGAGGATAAAGAATATATAAAAATTGTATCTGCATTTATTGGTACAAAAAGAAATTCTAAATTTAAAGGTTTTGACTATTTCAAAAATAAAATTGTTTGGCCAATGAAAATAGCCTTTTACAAGGAAAATTCTAAATCCGAAAACCCTGACTATGAAATTAGCTTGGAGTTAGATGAATTTGGTGTTGTTCATTCTTATTATGTGAATTATGGCAATTTTAAAATTAGGGCAGTTTTAAAAGATTTTAATGTAATGAAAAAAAAGGGATGTAATTAATATGTCTTTACTTGATTTTAGCTTCTTTAAACAGTACATGCTTGCGCACTTTAGGATCATATTTCATAAGTTCTAATTTTTCTGGTTTAGTTCTAGGGTTTTTTTTAGTAACGTAAAAAAAACCTGTATCCGCAGAACTCAGTAATTTTATCTGTAAAGTTGCTGGTTTAGCCACTATTAACTCCTCTTAACAAGTGTAACTTAGCTTTTTTTTTTATAAAGTCAAGGTAAGGAATTTTATTTTTGATTTGATTTCTTATCTTTCTTTTATTTTCCCATCTTATTACTTATCCATTTAACAGTAATGCTTCCTGTTAGAGGAATAACTTCTATAATCTTTACCTTCAATTTCATTCCAACATTAAATTTATTGCCACTACGTTCTCCAATTAATGTTTGTTTTATTTGGTCAAAATCATACCAGTCATTGGGAAGCTCTCTTATAGGAAGTAATGCATCAGCAATCCCACTATCTATTGACACAAAAACACCAAATTTATGTATTGATATTATTGAGCAATCGACAATTTCATTTATCTTTTTTTGGTATAATAATGAGATATATCTATCAACAGTTTTCCTCTCGGCAACGATTGATTTCCTTTCGGTATTTGAAATATGATCACATATTGATTTAAGGTCATTATTTTCATCTTTTTGGATTAACGTATTATTAATTATTGCAATAATTTGTCTATGGACTAATAAATCAGCATACCTTCTTATAGGAGAGGTAAAATGAACATAGTTTTTTAGAGCTAAACCAAAATGTGATTTGTTTTTATTCTCGTATTTTGCTTGAGATTGACTTCGTAAGATTGATTGATTAACAGACTCATATTCAGGAGAACCTTTACTTTCGGCTAAAATTCTATTCATCAATAAAGGATGAGGCACTTTACCAATTAAGATTTTTGATAAAGGTTTCCCTATTAAATCAATCAATGATTTATATTTTTCTTGGCTTGGAGGTTCGTGAGATCGGTAAATTGAATGATTTGTTACATTATTTATTTCTTCAGCAGCAGCTACGTTTGCTAAAATCATTAATTCTTCAATGATTTTATTACTTGTGACCCCATAAACATTTTTGATATCTTTAGGCCAACCATCCTCATAAAATAAAATTTTCTTTTCAGGTAATTCTAAATTTAAAGCACCTCTTTTTTCTCTAATATTTTCCAAAATTTTATAAACATTGTGAAGAGACTTAATTACTTTTAAAATATTTGGTTCAATATTTTGATCTGCAAATTTATTGTTGATAGTGTTTTCAACTTCATTATAGGTTAGGCGTTTTTTTGAATTAATTATCGATCTGAAAAAACAATGAGACTTTTTAAATCCATTCCTATCAAGGATAATTTCAACTGTCACGCATGCTCGATCAAGATTAGGTTTAAGAGAGCATAGGTTGTTTGATAACTCTTCAGGGAGCATTGGAATTACATAGTTGGGGAGATAGACCGAATTTCCTCTAAGTCTTGCTTCTTTGTCTATATAAGAGTTTTCTCTAACAAAATGTGACACGTCAGCAATAGATACTAGTATACGCCATCCTTCTTTTTGACTTAATTGTTCCGCATAAACAGCATCATCAAAGTCTTTTGCATCCTCTCCGTCTATTGTAACAAAAGAAACTGTTCTTAAGTCCGTCCGTGAATTTGTGTCAATGAAATCAAGTTTATCAATTTCATGTTGTATATTAATATCAAAATCATTCTTTAAGTCATGTTCTTTTATAGCAAGATAAGAAAAAATTCTAGGATCTGAAGATGAGCCAATAACTTCTAAAATTTCAGCATAAGTTTTTTCAATTCCAGACCTAAATTTGTGTCTTTTGTTGATTTTAATTTTTTTTATTTTTATTTTTCTTAGTGTTTGTTCCGAAGCAATCTGAGCTTTAACTATATCTCCTTTTTTGATTAAAACATCTTTAGGTATTATTGCTTGAATAACTTCTTTACTTTGAACTCCTCTTTCTAAAACTTGAAGAATAAATTTATTTTTAGAACTTAATTTAACTTTTGCAAAAAAATATTTTCTATCAACTTCAATTTTTTTTATTACTTTGATTATTTTATATTTTTTATTTTTTGACTCTAATTCTACAAGTAGATGATCACCAATGCTGAAGCTAATATTGTTTTTATTAAAAGAAATTTCTATTTCATTTAATGGGTGATTGATTTCTGATATTTTGCCGACTGCATAGCCATCATTATCCAATGTTATTACTTTTAATGATAAAATTTCTTTGTTAGTTAATTCCAAGCTATTAAATTATCTTTATTGTCATTTATAAAAAGTTTATCAAAATTTAAAATTATTTTTTCTTAGCGAGCTTCTTTTTTGTTCTAGGAGGTTTTGCTACTTTTGCAACTATTAATTCTATCGCTTGTTCGAGGTCAATCGCTTCGAGAGATATAGATTTTGGCAAAGTAGCCCTAATTTTATTGTATTCAACATATGGTCCAAATCTTCCTGATTTTGCTAGTACTTTACCGTTACCATCAGGATGGTCACCTAAAACTTTGCCTAGCTTGTCGCTGTTTTCACCTATCAAAACCACAGCATGATTTAAACCAATATTTATTACAGTTTCATCAGCAGGTATGCTTATAAAATTGATATCATATTTTAAATAGGGGCCATATCTTCCAATTCCTGCAAATATATCTTGTCCTGTTTCTGGGTGTTTACCTATTAGTCTAGGTAAAGAAAGAAATGCAAGAGCTTTTTGAAGATCAATTCCCTGGGCGTCTACCAATTTCGGAATGCTAGTTCTTTTGGGTTTTTTCTCTTCACCTAACTGAAGATAAATGCCATAGGGACCTTTTTTGATTATGACATTTAGACCACTTTCAGGGTCAATACCTAATATGCCGTCATTTTCTGGCATAAACGTATTGTTGGTATCATTTTCTTGTTTGTTTTGATTACTTGCAATTTGTTTTGTAAATTTACATTCAGGATAATTTGAACATCCAATGAAAGCACCGTATTTCCCAAGCTCTAAGCCCAATTTTCCATTAGAGCAAGTAGGGCATTTTTTGTTTGGTTGGCCATCGTGATTTAAATCTTCGTTAGGGAAAAAAAAGTCAGATAGCTCGTTTTCAAGAGCCTCAAGAATTTTATCTCTTTCTAAGTCTGACATTTTATTTAAATGTGGTTTAAATCCGTCCCAAAACTCTTCTAATAATTTTTTGTAATTTAATTTTCCATCTGATACTTTATCTAACTTTTTTTCCAATTCAGCGGTAAAGTCATATTCTATATATTTCCCAAAGAAATTATTTAAAAAGGCTATGAGAATTCTTCCTCGTTCTTGAGGAATATGTCTACCTTTTTCTTTTTCAACATAATTTCTATTTATTAGAACTTGTAGTATAGATGCATATGTAGAAGGTCTTCCAATACCTAACTCTTCCATTCTTTTTATGAGGCTTGCATCTGTAAATCTAGGAGGAGGTTGTGTAAAATGTTGTTCTCCGTCGGCTTTTTTAAGATCAACATTATCATTTTTTACTAATTTTGGTAATATTTTGTCATCTTCTCTATCTCTGTAAACAAAAAATCCTGGAAAGGATACTTGTGATCCATTTGCTCGAAAAACAATACTCATGTCTTTATTTGAAATGTCAGCCGAAGTTTCATCTAGCTCAGCTGACTGCATTTGACTTGAAATTGTTCTTTTCCAAATCAATTCATAAAGTTTTAATTGTTCTGTATCTAAATATTGCGACATATCCTCTGGATCACGTGAAATTGACGTTGGTCTAATTGCTTCATGGGCTTCTTGTGCATTAGCAACTTTAGATTTATACAGTCTTGGTATTTGAGGAATATAATCGTTACCATGACGTTTTATAATTTCATCTCTTAATTCATTAATGGCTTGAGAACTTAATTGGACACCATCTGTTCTCATATAAGTTATTAAACCAGTTGTTTCACTGCCAATGTTTATACCCTCATATAATTTTTGAGCTATTCTCATTGTTCTTGATGCACCAAAACCTAATTTGTTTGAAGCTTCTTGTTGAAGTGTTGAGGTGGTGAAAGGTGCCAAAGGATTCCTTTTAGTTCGCTTGCTATCAATTTTAGTTATATTAAACGAAGATTTTCTAATTTTGTCTAAAGCATTATTAGCTATATTTTCATTTTTAATATCCATCTTAGCTAATTTTTTACTATCAAATACAAACAGCCTTGCTTGGAAATTTTCATTATTATTGTTTGAGAAAACTGAAGATATTGTCCAATATTCTTCAATATTAAACTTTTCAATTTCAATTTCTCTTTCACAGATAAGCTTCAATGCCACGGATTGAACTCGGCCTGCAGACTTTGAACCTGGAAGCTTTCTCCATAATATTGGAGAAATTGAAAAGCCAATCAAGTGATCTAAAGCTCTCCTTGCTAAATAGGCCTCAACCAACTCTGAATTAATTTTTCTTGGCTTTTTCATTGCGTCTAAAACAGCATTTTTTGTTATTTCATTAAAAACAACTCTCTCAACTGGTTTATCCGTAATAGTTTTTTTTGAATTTAAAATTTCTTTTAAATGCCAGCTAATAGCTTCTCCCTCTCTATCGGGATCTGTAGCTAAAATAAGACTATCAGCTAATTTTAACTCTCCAATAATCTCTTTAACAACTTTCTCTTTATCTTTATGCATTTCCCATGACATTTTAAAATTGTCCTCAGGAAGAACTGCTCCATCCTTAGATGGTAAATCTCTTATGTGGCCAACAGATGCAATTACTCTATAATCACTTCCTAGGTATTTATTAATAGTTTGAGCTTTTGCTGGAGATTCAACTATTACTAACTTCATTTGTGTTTAGCCTTGAATATATTAAAAATTTAAATTGTATTATTTAAGTGCAGATAACATTACTTTTACTAAATAACAATAATTATGTTTTCATATTTTTGCTTCTGATCGATTTAGTAATCTCTTTATATTTCCTCTGTGTTGTAAAAAACAAATTAATGAAATAAAGATAGAAGCCACAAAAAATGAATTTTCAGAAGTGAAGAAAAACATTAAAATTGGAATAAAAAAATATGAAATTAATGCTGACAAAGAGCTTATTTTAAATAACTTTGCAATCGTAATCCATATCAAAAGCGCTATAACTCCAACAGATATATTAAGAAAAATTATAGTACCGAAACCAGTTGCAACACCTTTACCACCTTTAAAATTTAACCATATTGGGAAACAATGTCCAATTACAGCAGATACACCAACTAAAGATTGAAAAAAATAAATATTGTTAGTGAAATTAAATTCAATGAAACTTGAAGAAATATTTACAACATATATAGCAAGCGCGCCTTTTGTACCGTCTAGAATTAAAGTCAATAATGCTATTTTTTTGTTTCCAGTTCTTAAAACATTTGTGGCACCAATATTTCCACTGCCAATGTTTCTTATATCACCTAAACCAGATATTTTAGTAAGTAATAGACCAAATGGTATAGATCCCATAAAATATCCAAACATGGAAAAAACAGTTAATAAAAGTAAATGACTGTAATCAAAAGTCATTTTATTATTTTATCTTTAAGTATTTGGTTTATATATGTTGCTTGACCATTTATGTAGGTGCCTAGTATCTTTCCTTTTATTTTTCTTTGATCAAAAGGTGTGGGGCTAGTTTTTAAATTATTTTGATTTATTACATTAGGATAGTTCTCATCAAAAATTATAAAATCAGCAAGTTCATCTTTTTCTAAACTTGGTTTTTTCATATTAAGTACATTTGCTGGATTAATAGTTAATAAAGAAATTGCCTTATTTAAGTCTATAATTTTTTTATGTACTAATTCTAGTGTCATCAAAAATAAAGTTTCTATACCAGATGCTCCAACAGACGCAGCTGAAAAAGGTTGTGCTTTTGTATCTTTTGATCGAGCTCTATGATCGGAAGCAATGGCATCAATTGTTCCATCTTGAATACCTTCAATTACAGCTAATCTGTCATCTTCATTTCTTAGTGGAGGAGACAATTTAAACGCTGTGTTGTAACTTAATAAAGAAGTTTCATTTAAAGCAAAATAAGGTGGAGCAGTGTCACATGTAACTTTAAGACCTATTTTCTTCGCTTCTCTGATTACATTGATTGAATCGCGTGTTGATATATGAGCAACATGATAACTAGCTCCTGTTAATTTAGCTAATCTTATATCTCTCTCAACTATAATAACTTCTGCACAAGAAGGTATACCAATTAATCCTAGACGAGTGGAAACTTCACCTTCATTCATTTCACCGTTAATTAATGTAGTTGATGCTTTGTTTAAGCCAGATAAATCCTCATCTTCTGCATGTTGAATAATTGGACGATTAATCATCGCTGCATAACTCATTAGACGTCTCATAACTAAACTATTTTTTATACTTTTATTTCCATTTGTAAAACCAATGGACCCCATTTCTGACATAAGACCTATTTCACTCATTTCTAGACCTTGATCGTCTTTAGTGGCAGCACCATAGATATTTACTTTAGTAAGGTTAGGATTTTCAGACTGTCTTTTAATGTGATCTATTATTGACGGATTATTTAATTTAGGAGTTTGATTTGGAAGGATTACCATCGAAGTAATACCATTTTCAGCGGCAATTTTTTGAGTGGCCGTCAAATTTTCAGTTTTTCCAATATTAACTCGCATGTCTATTAGTCCAGGCGACATAGTCAAACCATTACAATTATAGATATTAATTTGTTTATCTTGTTGTGAAACTTCAGTTTTAAAATCCTTACAAATTGAAAAAATTTTGTCACTACAAACGACAACATCTGAGATTTCATTAAATGATGTTTTAGGATTTAAAACTTTGATTGATTTTAAAACTGTAAAGGTCATTTTTAATTTTTCATCATTTTATTTTTTGTATGATTTAAAGCTTCAATTATAGACATTCTTACTGCAACGCCCATTTCAACTTGAGTCTTGATTAAACTTCTATTTGTATCATCAGCAAGTGCAGATGCAATTTCCACTCCTCGGTTCATAGGACCTGGGTGCATAATAACAGCATTCGAGTTGGCTAGAGCAAGTTTTGCTTCATCAAGGCCGAAAAACTTAAAATATTCTCTCTCAGAGGGATTTTCAGTTCCTGTCATTCTTTCATTTTGTAAACGTAAAAGCATGACAACATCAGCATCTCTGATACCCATTTTCATGTTACTAAAACACTTCACACCTAAATTTTCTAAATTTGAAGGCATTAATGTGCAAGGAGCGACACATCTTACTTCTGCTCCCATTGTTGTCAATAAATGTATATTTGATCTTGCTACTCTACTATTAGCTATATCTCCGCATATACTAATTTTTAATCCCTCTAGATAACCTACTCTTCTTTTTATGGTTAGAGCGTCTAACAAAGCTTGTGTAGGATGTTCGTGTCTACCATCACCAGCATTTATAATGCTACAATTTAAATAATCTGCAAATAATAGTGGGGCACCACTATGAGGATGTCTGACTATTAATAAATCTGGCCTCATAGCATTTAATGTGCTTGCAGTATCCAGCAAACTTTCTCCTTTTTTAATAGATGAATTTATAAGTGATATATTAATAACTTCTGCACCAAGTCTTCTCGCAGCAAGTTCAAATGAGACTCTTGTACGAGTTGAATTCTCAAAAAACACATTAAGTACCACGTAACCTTGAAGTACTTTTGTATTAGTATGTCTATCTAAATTTGCAAAATAATCAGCTCTTTCAATCAATTTCTGGATTTCAGATTTTTCCATTCCTTCAATGGCTAATAGATGATTTGAGGATAATTTTACAGCAGAAGAGAAGAAACTATCGTTCTTATTTTTTTTTAATTTATTCATTAAAAATATCTTACTACATCTTTTTTTGTAATCCGTCTAGTGCAGTTTGTAATATCCAACATGCAGCAAGTTGATCTGTTCTAACACTTCTTTTCTTCCTAGTCATATCTTCCATGATCATAGGTCTTTCAATTGCCATAGTAGACATTCTTTCGTCTTGAAAAAAAATTGGTAAATCTTTAACTCTCAAAATACTTTTTGTGAAATCACGAACAGAATCACATCTTGACCCTAGACTTCCATCCATATTTAATGGCCAACCCATAATTAAACCTGCAATATCGTAATGATTAAATATTGACAAAAGTTCGTTTATGTCAGATGCAAGTTTTTTTCGCTTAATTGTTTTAATTGGTGAAGCAACAGTTAGATCAGTGTTACTCACTGCAATTCCAAGTGTTTTTGTTCCTGGATCAATGCCTATAAGCCTTTTTTTTGGCAAAATATTTAACAAAAATTCATCAAGCTTGAAGATAGGCATAATTGATGCTAACAGATTTCCTTATTAATTAAAAATTATCAGTGAAATGAAGGATCAAAAATGTCCAATAAAGAATCAATCGTTGATATCCCTACTGTAAACAAAATAGCTAGATTATCTCGTTTAAATATTCCAGATGCTAGTAAACAAAATCTTACTAATGATTTAAATAATATACTTGGTTTTGTAGCACAATTAGACGAAGTTAATACATCAGACGTAGAACCCTTAGCTTCAGTAACAGGACATAAGTTACCTCTAAGAAGCGATAAAGTAACAGACGGGAACATTGAAGATTTAGTTTTAAAAAATGCTCCTGAAAGTTCTAGTGGATTTTTTGTGGTTCCAAAGGTTATTGAATAATGTCTGATTTACTCAAATTTGATTTACTAAGTGCGTCTATTGCTCTTAAGAATAAAGAATTTTCTTCATTAGAATTAACTAATGCTTACCTTGAAGCAATTGAACAAACATCAGCTTTAGGAGCTTATCTGGAAATCGTAAAAGATCATTCTATGGATATGGCTAAAGCATCGGATAAAAATATTAAAAATGGAACTGCAAGGCCACTAGAGGGTCTTCCGATTGGTGTAAAAGATATGTTTTGTACTAAATATATAAAAACTACCGCATCTTCAAAAATACTTGATAACTTTTGTCCTCCTTATGAAAGTACTGTTACCCAAAATCTTTGGGATGATGGAGCAGTTATGTTAGGTAAATTATCTTGCGATGAATTTGCAATGGGATCTAGTAACGAAACAGCTGCTAAAGGAAATGTTGTCAACCCATGGCAAAAAAATAGTAAAATGTCGCCAGGGGGATCATCAGGTGGATCAGCTTCAGCAGTAGCTTCAAGGTCAGCGCTTGCTGCTACTGGTACAGACACAGGTGGATCAATCCGGCAACCAGCGGCATTTTGTGGGATCACTGGCTTGAAACCAACTTATGGTCGATGCTCAAGATGGGGAATAGTTGCTTTTTCTTCTTCTTTAGATCAAGCAGGACCACTGACAAGGACAGTAAGTGATGCTGCTCTTATGCTTAATTCTATGGCTGGGCACGACAAAAAAGATTCAACATCGGCTAATTTAGAAATGCCTGATTTAATGAATTACTTAGATAAAGGTGTAAAAGGAAAGAAAATAGGTATACCTAAAGAATATACACAAGATGGTATCTCAGACGATATCGTTAAGTTCTACCAAAAATCAATCAATTGGTTAAAAGTATCTGGTGCAGAGATTGTGCCAGTTTCTTTACCGCATACAAAGTATGCTTTACCTGTTTATTATATAATAGCTCCTGCTGAAGCCTCTAGTAATCTTGCTAGATATGATGGCGTAAGGTATGGAAAAAGAAATGAAGCTGCAAGCCTAGATGAGATGTACGAAATTACACGCGGAAATGGTTTTGGTGAAGAAGTAAAAAGAAGAATTATGATTGGAACATATGTTCTATCCTCTGGATACTATGATGCATATTACCTAAAAGCTCAAAAAGTTAGGAGGTTAATAAAAGAAGATTTCGACAATGTTTTTGAAGAGGTTGATTATATTTTAACTCCGTCAACACCAACAACTGCTTTTGAATTAGGTAAAAAACAAGATCCTTTAACTATGTACTTAAATGATATTTTTACTGTACCAGCGAGCTTGGCTGGTTTACCTGGTATATCCTTACCGGTAGGTTTAGACAAATCAGGTTTGCCTATTGGCATACAATTAATTGCAAACTCCTTTGATGAATCGGGTTTAATAAGTACAGCTAGAGTTTTAGAAAGAAGTGCTGAATTTAATTTTATAGCCGATGGAGCTGCAAAATGAATGAATCTATTAATTTAAAGCCTGGTCAAATAAATGGAGAGACAGGTATTTGGGAAATGGTTATTGGTCTTGAAATTCATGCACAAATTTCAAGTAAATCCAAACTTTTTTCTGGCGCATCTGCTTCTTTTGGAGCAGATGCAAACTCAAATGTTTCGTTAGTTGATGCGGCAATGCCGGGGATGTTACCTGTTATTAATGAATTTTGTGTTGAGCAGGCTGTAAAAACTGGATTAGCGCTTAATGCAAAAATTAATAACGTTTCTATTTTTGATAGAAAAAATTACTTTTATGCAGATTTACCACAAGGTTATCAGATAAGTCAGTTTACAAAACCAATTGTTGGAGAGGGTGAAATTATAATTGATTTAGATGACGGCTTACAAACTACCATAGGGATAGAACGTTTGCATCTTGAACAAGATGCAGGAAAATCTTTACACGATCAGCATCCTAGTAAATCTTATATTGATTTAAATAGAACAGGTGTTGCATTAATGGAAATTGTATCTAAACCTGATATTAGATCACCACAAGAAGCAGGTGCTTATGTTAAAAAAATTAGATCTATATTAAGATATGTTGGGGCCTGTGACGGAAATATGGAAGAAGGTTCACTAAGAGCTGACTGTAATGTTTCAGTAAGAAAATTGGGTGAAGAGTTTGGAACAAGGTGTGAAATAAAAAATTTAAACTCTGTTAGATTTATTATTCAGGCAATTCAATCTGAAGCCGAAAGACAAGTAGAAATTCTAGAAGAAGGTGGTAAGATAAATCAAGAAACAAGGCTTTTTGACACTTCTACGGGTGAAACCAGATCAATGAGAAGTAAAGAAGATGCTCATGATTATAGATATTTTCCAGACCCAGACCTTTTGCCTCTTGAATTTAGTGACAGTTGGGTTCAAAAAATTAAAGAAACACTCCCTGAACTTCCTGATTTACTTAAAAAAAGATTAGTCACCGATTTTGGTATTACTCCTTATGATGCCTCAATTTTAGTTGAAGAAAAAGATTATGTTGATTTTTACCAAAAAGCTGCAAATGGTAAAGATGGAAAATTAACTGCTAATTGGATGATTACAGAGCTATTTGGTGCATTAAAAAAAGAAAGTATATCATTATCCAACAGTCCTATTTCGCCTGAGAACCTTGGTCAATTGATTGATTTAATTTCTGATGGCACAATTTCCGGCAAAATAGCAAAAGATGTATTTGCAGAAATGATGATAAGTAAAAAATCTCCATCAGATATTGTAAAAGACAAAGGTCTTGAGCAAGTTTCAGATGATACTGAAATTTTAAAATTAATAGATAAAGTTATGTTAGAAAATGAAGATAAGGTTAAAGACTATTTGGGTGGTAAGGACAAACTTTTTGGGTTCTTTGTAGGTCAGGTTATGAAATTGTCCCAAGGAAAAGCAAATCCAGGTATAGTCAACAAATTACTCAAGGAAAAACTTAAATAATTTTTTAAGCTATATTTTTTGATTTCCAATTTGCTAATATTATAGCAATCACTATTGAGACAAAACCTATAATTAACTTAAAAGTTATTTCTTCCTTAAGTATTATTGATCCAAGTAAAATAGCTGATAAAGGATTAAATCCAAGAGATATTGCAGCTTGAGTTGGTGAGATTAATTGAAGTGCTTTTCCCCAGCAATACATCATTAGAACTCCTCCAGGTATAATTAACATCATTAAAGCTGCAACTTCAAATTCATTAATTTCTAAAAGATTTTTAATAGAGTTACCAAAAATTATAGATATGAAAAAATTAAATATTGTACCAATTAAAATAACATAGATCATTACAGGTATGTTCCCATATTTCTTTAAATATTTACCTGAAAATACTGTAAAGCATGATGCTGATAAAACACCAATCATCATAAGAAAGTCACCTTTTAATGTAGAGGCAAAGTTCTCATCTACTTTTTCTGACATACAAAATGATACTCCTGCAATAGCAAGTAGGACAGCGATAGATTTGTTAATCGTAATTTTTTCAATATTAAAAGAATAAGCAATAATTATTGTACATAAAGGCATTGTTGCATAAAGTAATCCTGCTCTTGCAGCAGTTGTATGTTCTAAACCTAAAGCCATAAAATTTGGAAAAAGAGTAATCATAGCTAAACCAAGTAAACTCATAGGAATTAAATCTATCTTGAAAAACTTTATTGTCTTATAAATTGACATGGATAGTAAAAATAAAATTAAACCAGTTAAGCCGTAACGCAAAAAACTTAATGTGAACGGATCTATGCTATCAATAACATATCTTGTAAATACAAATGTGGACCCTCCTAACATGGCGGATAAAGAAGCAAAAAATGATCCTAGCAGAAGAGTTTTGAGGATTGTTTTGTCTTTATTCATTATAAATTTTCTAATAAGTTGTGGTAAGGACATAACTTTAAAATTAACCTAATACAACTTTTAACAATTAAAGATAATAAGATTATGAAAAAAAATAAATTAGGAAGAACAGGATTAGATATTTCGCAGGTTATACTTGGAGGAGGATGGGTAGGTGGACTTTTTATTGATCCAAAATATGAAACTATGGAAAAAGCTATAGAATTTTCAATTGAGTCAGGAATCAACTGGATTGATACAGCAGAAAGTTATAGTGATGGTCAATCAGAAAAAAATATTGGTGATTTGTTAAGTTCCCTCTCAGTAGAGAACAAGTTACAAGTCTCATCAAAAGCAAGACTAGATCCCACAAGTGCGGAAACATTTGAATCTCAACTTGATAGAAAATTAGATAATAGTCTTAAAAGATTAAAATTAGACAAACTAGAACTGTATCAGTTACATAACAAAATAACTCTCGAAGAAAGTAATGACACCTTAACGTCTGCTCAAATTTTAAAGACTAATAGTGTCTCTGAAATTATGGAAAAAATTAAAGAGGACGGTAGGGTTGATAGTATTGGTTTTACTGCTTTGGGTGACACTATTCCAATTAAAGATGTAGTTAATACAGGCTCTTTTGATACCGTCCAAATATATTATAATCTTTTAAATCCAACAGCTAATTTTGATGATAAAGGTTTGTGG
Source organism: uncultured SAR116 cluster alpha proteobacterium (assembly GCA_902514865.1). GTDB lineage: Bacteria > Pseudomonadota > Alphaproteobacteria > Puniceispirillales > Marisalimonadaceae > Marisalimonas. The sequence continues at coordinate 17,283 of CABXSI010000001.1, read as the reverse complement.
AATGATCATGACTTTTCAGGCTTAATTTCAGATTGCCATAAACATAATATGGGTATAATGGGTATAAGAATTTTTGCCGCTGGCCTACTTGCAACTGATATCAGGCATGGCAGAGAAATTCCCGTTACTCACATAATCGATATAAATGAAGAAGAAAGGCGAGTTAAAAAAATATTTGGACTAGTGGGTGAAGCATATGGTAATAGAGCACAATTTTCACTCAGGTATGGATTATCAACTAATAATTTGCATTGTATTGTATTAGGCCTAGCATCATTAGATCATCTGCAAAATTCTATCCAAGCGGTCGAAATGGGTCCACTACCCGAAGATGTTTTAAAAGAAATTTTTAAATTACAACAAACTAATTTTTTATAAAATAAATGGAGCTAGATCCTTAAAGGTTGAGGTGTAAATGAAAATATTAATTTTAGGAATAGGTGGCATCGGAGGCTTTTTTGGAAGTTACCTTCAAAAAAGTGGTGTAGATGTAACTTTTTTAGTAAGACCTAAAAGAAAAGATTTTTTATTAAAAAATGGTTTAAAAGTAATTAGTTCAATAGGAAATCTTAAATTAATACCAAATCTAGTTTTAGCAAAAGAACTAACTCCAATTTACGATATAATAATAGTTTCTTGTAAAGCATATGACCTAGATCAGGCCATAATTGATTTAAAACTTACTAAAGGAAAAGGTATTATTATTCCTTTTTTAAATGGGATGACACACTTAAAAAAATTAGATGAAGAGTTTGGATGTGAAAACGTTATGGGAGGTGTCGCTCATATAAGTTCAACTATAAATGAAAATGGGACAATAGAGCACTTTAGTCACTTCAAAAAACTTACTTTTGGAAATAGGTTGCAAAATCAAAATCATCTTTTGGAACCTTTTTTAGACGTTTGTGAAAAAACCAAATTTGATGCTGTTCTTAGTAAAAACATTACTCTAGATTTGTGGAAAAAATGGATTTTTATTTCAACCGTTGCAGGAGCAACAACTCTTTTTAGCTCAACTTTAGGAGAGATTAGTAATCATGAAGTTGGTAAAAAAACTTTAATAGATTTGTATGAAGAATGTAGATCAATTGCAAAATTAAACGGTTTTACGATTGAAGATGATGAAGTAAATAATGTATTGAATAATATTACAGCGGAAGGTTCTCTGATTAAAGCGTCTATGCAAAGAGACGTTGAAAAAAATGCCTTTACAGAGCATGAGGAGATCTTTGGGCATTTGATCTCTAAAGCACAAAATTATAATTTTTATAGTCCTATACTGACTTCATGTTATTTAAAAATGAAGCTATACAAAGAAAAGTTAACTTAGTTTTATGTTCCAATTTTAAACGAAGATTTTAAGCTTCTTAAACAAGCTATAACACTTAAGCCAGTAATCTTGCCTGTTCCGGGATTTTCAGGTGTTTGAACATTTTGAATAGACATTTCAAAAACAGCGCTGTCTGAGTCAACTTGAACTTTGTGAGTATTTCTTTTTAAATTAGGATCAGCCCATATTTCAAGTTTTGTTTTATCCGCACCAATTCCAGCTAGACCAACTGCAGCTGCAACATTTACATTAGCTGGAAAAGCTTTTGCACCATCGGTTGCAGACCCTTTGAATATTAATTTTGGTTCTAATAAATTATTTAATTGAATATTATTATTAATAACATATGGAGCATTAGTAAGAGCATTAGGTGGTTTACGTGTAATCATTTTGACAGAATTAATGTTAGATTCTGAAGCGGCTCTTAAGGCATCTAAGCCTAAAATTGCTCCTGTGGCTAAAATAATTTGAGAGTTGTTATTCTTTGCTAAGTTCTCCAGGTCCAAATTGTCAAGTATTCCTGAGCCACTTACAGTTATCAATTTTTTTTCTTTATTAATACATTTAGTAGCAATTTCTCTAAAAGCCTCTTTGGGAGCGCAGTCAATAATTATCCCACAATTATCAACAAGGTTATCTAAATCATAAATTTTTATATTTTTATTTAATTTAGCAATTCTATTTAAAGCGTTCGCTTTACTTCTTGATGTGACACCATAAAAAGAAAAATCTTCTACCCCTTTAATAAGTGCTTTAGCAACTTCTGTTCCTATAGACCCAAATCCAACAATCCCGACATTCATAATTTTATCCTATTCTCTTCATCGTCCAATCGCATACCCTTGCATAAATCTTGGATTTGCAGCACCTTTTAAAATTCCATTTTCCTTGGAAGCAGCTGTCATTCTTCCAAGGCTCCAGTCAGTATCAACAGAAACTTTATGACCTTTTTTTTTAAGTTCATCAATAGTCTTTGAAGGAAACCGTCCTTCAACAGCTAAGTGACCTATATCTGTTTCTCTTGGATAAAAGGAATTTGGAAAGTGAGCTGTACTAAAACCTGGAGCATCAATAGCCTCTTGAAGGTTTAATCCAAAGTGAACATGTCTCAAAAACAAATGAAGTGACCACTGATCTTGCTGGTCACCACCGGGTGTTCCAAAAACCATGTATGGAACGCCATCCTTTAGCGCTAAGCTAGGAGACAAAGTTGTTCTTGGTCTCCTTTTAGGTCCTATACAAGCAGGTGAATTTTTATCTAACCAAAACATTTGACCTCTATTAGACAAACAAAAACCTAGTTCTGGTATTATTGGTGAACTTTGTAACCAACCACCACTAGGCGTTCCTGCAATCATGTTGCCCCATTTGTCAATTATATCAAAATGAGTGGTGTCACCTTTTGTATTTCCAAGGCTATTTGGATTAGGCTCATCAAAACGAGCTACTGTTGGTTCACCTATATCAAATTTAGAGAAAGATTCTGGAGTTGTACCCTTAGGTCTTACTGAAACTTTCCCCCCAAACCCAGAAATGCTTCCAGGTCTAACTTCCATTGAGGCTTTCTCAGAAATTAGACTTCTTCGTTGAATGTTATACTTTTCACTCAGTAATATATCCATTGGTACTTCATTAAAGTTAGTATCTCCATAAAAAGCTTCTCTATCAGCAAAGACTAACTTGGTTGCTTCAACAATTAAGTGAACAAACTCTGGTGACTTTTCATCGAGAACGTCAAAATCAAATTCTTTTAATAATGCTAATTGTTGAAGGAAAGTTGGTCCTTGTCCCCATGGACCAGTTTTACAAACGGTATAGTTTTTATAATCATAGGATAGTGGTTTTTCTATTGTTGCAGACCAATTGGCTATATCATCGGCAGTAAGCAAGCCTTTATGTTTACTTTCAGTTGTGTCCATTACATGATTGTTATTACAATAATTTTCAATTTCCTCTGCGACGAAACCTTTGCTCCATATATCTCTAGCTTGGTTAATCTGTTCTTTTTTATCCCTAGACTTTCTTTCTGCTTCTTTAATGATTTTTAAATAAGTTTCGGCCATTTTTTTATTAGTAAAAAAATCACCCTCTTGTGGCAACCTGCCTCCTGGAAGATATATTTCTGCAGAGCTTGTCCACTCATTTCTAAATAGCTCTTCAACAGACTTTATGGTATTTATTATATTTGGCACTAAGTGATAACCATTTGTTGCTATGCTGATAGAGGGTTCCAAGACATCTCTTAATGACATAGTTCCAAAATTTAATAATAATAACAGCCAAGCATCAAAAGCACCTGGGACAACAGCTGGTAACAAACCACTACCTGGTACTATATTTAATCCAAGATCATTGAAACTCTCTAACGTTGCCAAATCTGGGGCAACTCCTTGACCGCATATAACAATTGGATCTTTATTATTCGGAGCTAAGATCAATGGTACCTCTCCACCAGGACCATTTAGATGAGGTTCGACAACTTGAAGAGTGAAACCCGTCGCGACTGCCGCATCAAATGCATTACCACCTTTTTCTAATATTGACATTCCAACTGCTGAAGCAACCCAATGAGTAGATGTTACGATACCAAAATTTCCAACAATCTCAGGTCTTGTAGTAAAGTTTTTCATTTAAAGCCCATTAAAAATATAAAAAAATTGACTCTGCGCTTGTATCTAAGCAATTATGGCTTCGATGATTAATCATTAATAAATAAACTAATTTGTGGAGATAACAATGCCAATTAAAAATTTATTTAAAGCAGGTTTAGCTGGCGCCGCTTTATTTGCTTTATCTGTAACAGGTGCTTTAGCTGCGCCTGACATTCCTTGTGGAACAGCAAAACTCATTGTTCCTTGGGGAGCTGGTGGTGGAACAGACATCATCTTTCGTCAAATTGTCGATAAAGTGAATAAGAATGGAGCAAAACCCCAACTACAAGTCGTTAATGTAGGTGGTCAAGGTGGAAACAAAGGTGCAAAGCAAGCAGCTAAGGCAAAACCTGACGGTTGCACTTTATTCGCAATTCATCAAAGTGCGATTACTAGTTATTTCACTGGAAGAATTGATATAACATGGGATGCTTTCGAGCCAGTATCTATGGTGACATCTACTCCTTCAATTATTGGGGCCAATGTTAATACTCCTTTTAATAATCTGACTGATTTAGTGGCTGCTGCTAAGAAAAATCCAGGAACTATTACTGCTGGCGGGACATTTGGGTCAACAAGTCAATTTGTGTTTTTATTATTAGAAGATGCTGCTGGAGTAAAATTTAAGCATGTTTCCTATGACGGAACTAAACAAAGAATGACTGCTCTTTTAGCGGATAATATTAAACTAGGTGAAATCAATTTAGCAGCTGCTATAAAATTTATTAAAGCTGGAAAGTTAAAAGCACTTGGTGTTACAAATCCTGCTAGATTAGATCAAATTCCTGATATGAAAACAGCTAAAGAACAGGGTGTAGACGTTATTTATGCAGTTGAAAGAGGCGTTGTTGCTCCAAAAGGAACCTCGAAAGCTATAATTGATCACTATGCAGCAATGTTAAAGGGTGCAGCTGCTGACGAGGATTTTAAAGCTGCGATGCATAAAAAAGGCATTTTAATAACTTATAAAGGTGCGAGTGATTATAAAGATCATTTTCAAGCAACTTATGATAAATGGTTACCAATTGCAAAAAAAGTTGGTGTCTATAAAAGATAAAAATTTTAGTTCAGAGAGACTTTTCTCTCTGAACTATTTATCGGATATAAAATGACAAATAATAAATCAGACATAACCATTGCAATTTTTTTGCTGTGCTTCTCAGGCGTTATGATAAATGATGCATCTAATATCAGAGACCTTGGTTTTGAGGGAATGAAAGCAGACGCTTGGCCAAGAGTTGTTTTGTGGCTTTTGGTGTTAATGTCATCAGTAATGCTTGGAAAATCCTATCTTAAATTCAAAACTGTGAGCGATAAAGATAATGAAAATTTTAGCATTAACCTGGCAAAGTTTAAAAATGCTTTAATTTGTTTTGGTATGTTCATGCTTTTCCTATCAACTTTGGATTATTTAGGGATGCTTATTGGTGGGATTCTTTTTGTTTTTGGCCTATTGTCTTTGTTAGGTGGATTTTCTCATAAATTGCTTGTTAAGCATCTATTAGTTTCAATACTAAGTATTGGATTTATGTGGATGGTTTTTACTTTTGGTTTGCGAGTTATATTGCCTGAAGGAGAAATTCTACGTGTTTGGTAAGTACCCCTAATGTTTGATGTTATTTTACAAGCTGGTGCGTCAGTATTACTTGATCCTGTAACTTTAGGGTTAATGGGTATAGGAACCTTGGCAGGGCTTTTGGCAGGAGCTATTCCAGGATTTACAATTGCAATGGGGGTAATTTTAACTCTTCCCTTTACCTTTGGTATGAGTCCAATTCAAGGACTTGCTACCATGATGGGTGTGTTTGTTGGAGGGTTTTCAGGTGGTTTGATGTCTTGTATGTTAACCGGAATTCCTGGAACACCTTCCTCTGTTGCAACTACGTTTGATGGTTTCCCAATGGTTAGGTCAGGAAAACCGGGGTTGGCGTTAGGTTTAGGACTGTGGTCATCATTTTTTGGTGGCATGATAAGTGCCGTTATATTAGTAGCTTTAGCTCCTCAATTAGCATTTTTAGGGTTAGAGTTTGGTCCATGGGACTATTTTTCTTTGATAGTATTCGCACTTACTATAACTGTGAGTTTATCTGGCGATAATATGATAAAGGGTTTGATTGCTGGTTTATTAGGTTTGTTTGCTGCATGTGTAGGTGAGGACGAAATTAATGGTGTAGCTCGATTTGCATTTGGATCTGATCATATCAGGCAAGGTTTTGCTTTCCTTCCAGTTTTAATAGGTCTTTTTGCTTTTTCTCAATTGTTAAGTGATGTTGAGGATAGTGCAAAAGCTAAAGCACCGCTTATGAAAAATTCAGCTGAAGCTATACGAGTAGAACATAGAAAAGCAATTGCAACAGTTTTAATGAACTGGATAAACTTGATTAGGTCTAGTTTTATAGGAATTTTTACTGGGATTCTTCCTGCAGCGGGCGGCTCAATATCTAATATACTAGCTTACGATCAAGCAAAGAAGGCCTCTAATAATAGAAATGAATTCGGAAAAGGAGCTGTAAACGGAATAATTGCGCCTGAAGCTGCAAATAACGCTACAGCAGGTGGAGCCCTTATTATGATGATGGCCCTTGGAATTCCAGGTGATATTGTTACCGCTATAATGATTGGCGCGTTGATGATTCATAATATTATTCCGGGTCCCTCTTTTATACAAGATGAACCACTTTTAGCTTATGGTGTTTTTATAGCGTTTTTTGCTGCTCACTTTTTTATGGTTGGTTTGCAAGCATTTGCCTTGCGATTATTTTTGTTAGTAACAAGAATTCCAATGTATATACTTGCTTCTGTTATTCTAGCCTATTGTGCAATTGGGGTTTTCGCTCTTCATAATATAACGTTTGATATTTGGGTCATGTTTGGTTTTGGTGTTATTGGTTATTTTATGAGAAAACTAGGTTTTCCATTGGCACCAATGATTTTAGGTGTTGTTTTAGGAAAATTAGCTGAATTGAATATAGCAAGAGCAATTGGAATAAGTGATGATTACTCATTATTTGTAACTAGACCTTGGTCATTATTTTTCTTAATAATGGCAATAGTTTCAGTATTATTTCCATTTTACCAAAATGCTAAAAAAGATACTTTATTTACAAAAATGTATGTTCCAATAAGTATGATTTTACTTTCCTTACCATTATTTTTAATGGGAAGCCCTGTCAGAATGGTTGTAGGAGGTATATTACTTTCAGCGGGATGTTATTTCATTTATAAAAGATCTTCTATACTTAAGACTATCTGATAAAATTATTTACATATTCAGCGCCTAATCCGACGGTAATAAAATGTTTTCTAGCTGCATCAACTCTGTCAAAAACGTCAGTTGAATTAATGGTTTTTCCATTTTCATCACAATAAAGTAAGGCTCCAGAATTATGAAATAATGTTATCATTTCTTCACAATCTTCATCTACTACGAGAGTATGAATTTCACCTGGTGGTTCAAATAAATATGATCCTTCCGTAGCAACCCAATCATGTTCGAGGTATCGCCAAGACCCTTTGATGACAAATCCATGAACTGGGGCTGGATGTCTATGTCGAGATAAAAAACCTCCTCCAATTACTTTAGTCAAATGAACCCAGTATCCTTGACTTATATTAAAGCATAGAGGTCTAGACCATCTACCCGGAGCTAAAGGAACCCATAATCTTTCATCATCTTTCGAAAAGCTATCTTGAATAAATATATCAGGTATTGCGTCTTGAGATTTTGGTCCATTGTATGGTGAAGGCTTGTTAAGTTTTTTTATATCATCCATAAAATTCTCCATGTTCTATTTATAATAAGAGTTTTAAAACGAATAATCAAAAAGAAAAAAGGACGAAGGATGGGGGTCCTTCGTCCTTGCTTTATCAGATGACATAATAGCTACCTTGGGGGAGGATTAATTTCTAAGCTATGTCACCATCTTTAATCAATATTCGAGGGAGGAGGAACGAATATTAATTCTTTAAAATCTTTATGCAGCTACTTTATCGTCAATTTTGTTATCTTGTTTAATAGTTTTATTTAAACCTAAGTTATCTGCCGGGAAATCAACAACATCTGTAATGTTGTAAAAATCACCATTTAATACCTGCTGTCTTGTGTATCCAATATCTGCTAATGTACGGTCATCTAGGCTAATTAAAGCTTCTCTAGTTCTTGAGATAGCAATCTTTTCAAATACTGTTGTAATAAATTTGTTTAGTTTAGTTAAAAATATATTTTCCATTGTCTTAAATTTATCTTTCTAAAAAATAAGAAGGATTATTCCTTCGTTTTTTATTATATACTTCAAACACATTAGAAAGAGAACATAGGTAAATGGAAAATGATTATTTCTAAAATGGAAACATTGAACATAATTATAACATAATTGACCCTAATCAGGAATGAATGTGGCAGGAGTAGGGCAAGTTAACATTTATTCAACTTTGGGCTGTTTGTAGCCTTTGTTCTTTTATTGGTATATGTATTAATGTAGAAAAAACAGATACTCCAATTCCAATCCACCACACAAGAGTATAATCGCCTGTAGCGTCATAAAGCCTCCCACCCATCCAAACACCAAGAAAACTGCCTATTTGGTGAGAAAAAAACACAAGTCCATAGAGCGTTCCCATATAGCGTAATCCATAAATATGTGCGATCAAACCACTAGTTAATGGAACTGTTGCCAACCACAGTGATCCCATGAAAAGTGAGAATAATATTACTGTTACGGGTGTAATTGGAAGTAATATAAAAATTAAACCAATTAATGCTCGTAGAGCGTATACGCCCGCTAATAAATACTTTTTTGGAAATTTTTGACCTAACCAGCCAGCATATATGGTTCCAAAAATATTGCTGAATGCTATCAAACCTATAGCCAACGCGCCTAAACTCGATGTTGTTGACACCCTTATAAAATGTAATGAACTAGAAGGTGTTATTGCACTACACATTTCAGTAACCATTGCGGGAAAATGCGCGGTTAAAAAAGCTAGTTGATATCCACATGCAAAAAATCCAAAAAATATCATTGAGAAAGTTGGATCTTTAAATGCATTACTTAATACTTTTGTTAGACTTATCTCTACTTCTTCTTTTCTCACTATAGGTTCGTCTTTAAGGAAGGGAACCACCGACATCACTAAAATTATAGTTAACGCAAAAATAATAAAAACTTGTTGCCAACTATAGAAATTAAGAAGAGCTTGTGCAATTGGAGCGCCAAACATTTGACCAAAAGACCCAGCTGCGGTTACTATGCCTAAAGCCATAGATCTATTTTTTTCGCTTGAAGCCCTTCCTACTACTGCCAATATCATACCAAGGCCAGTACCAGCTATACCAAAGCCAATGATAAGTTCTAAGAATTGATGAGTTAATGGATTTTGTGCATATGTAGAGAGACCTAGACCAATAACGTAACAAAATGCACCAGCTAAAATCATTTTTTTATCGCCAAATTTTTCCCCTAATGCACCAAATATTGGAGCGCCAATTCCCCATCCAAGATTTTGAATAGCGATAGCTAAAGAAAATTCAACTCTTAACCACTGAAATTCATTTTCTATTGGTATTTGAAATACACCAAAACTACCTCTGATTCCAAAAGTGATTATAATAATTAGTGAACCCGCTAATAAAACAGGTGTGATCAGAGAAGACTTATAATTATTCATAAGCTAACCTGTGCAGTATTTTGTTTAAAGTGTCAAACCTTTGTTTTTCAGCATTTCAATAGACTTATTCCATAATTGATCAGCTGAACTTTTATTTTCTGCATATTGAGAGGGTTGTTTAATTTGGCTTTTATAATAGTATTTGCCTGTTATATCCTTTACATCTTCACTATTGGCTAAATGAATAATTGTTTTTGCTCCTTCTTCAACTGTTATAGCAAAAAAATTCATCAAAAGTTTAATTGCTAAACTAATAACACCCTTGTTATTTTTACCAAATTCAGTTTTGACAAACCCTGGATGAAGGCAATTAACCGTAATATTATTTTTAGAGGTCAAGTCACTTAATTTTTTTGTAAAAAGAATATTACATAACTTTGATTTTTTATAACATTTCCAACCATTGTAGTTGTTCGACATTTCAAGATCATTGAAGTCTATGTCTGTTCCTCTATGAGCACCGCTTGCAACATTGATTATTCTACCACCATTTTTTATAACTTTATATTTTAATAATAAGTTAGTCAGAGCAAAATATGATAAATGGTTAAGAGCAAACGTTTTTTCTATTTGGTCTATACTTTCATTTCGTGAATAAAATAGTGCACCAGCATTATTTATTAAAACGTCAATTTTTTCTTTGATTAAATCTTTAGCAAGTAATTTAATTTCGTTAATGGATGAAAGGTCAGTTTTTATAAATCTAAGATTTTTATTTTTAGTTTCGTAGATTAATCTTTTAATAGCTTGCTGACCTTTTTTATTATTACTGCCTATTAATATAATTTTATTTTTACTTTCATGAGCCAAGATATAAGCTGTTCTATATCCAAGACCACTAGTACCACCTGTAATTAGAATATTCAAAAGTCTAATCCTTATATATTTCGTTTTTTAGTAAACGGAAATTTTGTAAATGATTTTCGTGATTTAATATATTCGAAATAACAGCTACTCCAGACACTCCCAAATCAAATAATTTACCAACTTTAGAAGTTGCGATCCCCCCTATAGCAACTACTGGAATGTTAGTCTTCAAAATTATATCCTTTAGACCATTTTCTCCCAGTGGTTTAGATGCATCATTTTTTGAGTTTGTTTTGTATATAGGTCCTACACCAATATATTTTACACAATCTGGAATATCATTTATTTGATGTTCATTTGTAATTGATAATCCTATTTCAATTTTATGATCAATAATACTTTTAGCTTTATCAGGGTGCATATCTGATTGTCCGAGATGGAGAATATCAATTAAATCGCCAACTTCAGATGCAACATTTACATTATCGTTAATACAAAGCTTTGTATTCGTATCATTTAAAGCGTATTTAAGATTCTTCAATAATGTAATAATTTTATTATCATCTAGATTTTTAGCTCTTAATTGAAAAACATTAAGTCCATTCATGGCTAGTTCTTTAACTATTCTGACTAAGGTCTGTTCTTTATTTTCATTACCTATTTGGTGGTTTGATAAAATATTTTCAGGTCCTGCAACAAAATAGGTACTATAATCAGACATTTTCAATATTAGCGTTTTCTAAAACTTGACTTGCTGATAAATTAGCCAAATTATCTAATAAATGCATTCTCAAACTACCTGGTCCTTTTGCAACTTTAGCAGCCATTTCACCTGCTAGCCCATAAATCGAAATAATAGAAGCTGTTGAAAGAAGTTTATCTTCGCCAACTGCAATGGCTGCTCCTATCAAACATGAAAGAGCACATCCAGTAGCAGTCACTTTAGTCATTATTTCATGACCGCCTGTTATAGCATATATTGTTTTGCCATCTGTAACAAAATCAGTTTTACCGGTTACAGCCACTATAATGTTATTTTCATTTGCAATGGATTTTGCTGCGTCAAGAGCTTCATTAGATGAAGAGGTTGAATCTACTCCTTTTCCTCCCCCAGCTATACCAGAAACAGCCATTATTTCCGAACCATTTCCTCTTAGAACAGTTGGTTTAAATTTCATTAATTCTTCTACATTTTTGTTTCTGAAACTGCTTGCTCCCGCACCTACAGGATCTAGAATCCAAGGAACATTATTTTTATTCGCCAAACTTGATGCCTCTAGTGCACATTCCTGCCAATACGGATCAAAGGTACCAATATTAATTGTCAATGCGCCATTAATTGCTTTACAAATTTGACTAAAATCATTTGCTTCTTCTTTTGCATGAGCCATAGCTGGTGATGCTCCAATGGCTAATAAAGCATTTGCAGCTATATCCATAGAAACAAAATTTGAAAAATTCCATATTAATGGAGCTTTTTTTCTAATATCTTCAAGTAAATTAGCTGTTTTAATAGATATTTCTTTATTCATTATTTATCCTTTGGTTGAAAGATTTTTTCATAACTCATTTAATTTTATGATATATCAAATACTTTTCTAGAAACCTAAAATTGTATTTTTAAGATATTAATTGCTTAGATTTTTAGAATTCTTTTTATGCTTCTCCCTCCGCTGGTTTTAATCAGATCAGGTTATAAGGGTTTAATTCTCAGCAAGATAACCTTGCTCCCCTGGCATATACATATTAACATTACTAATTAAATTTTGCTAATATATTATTGTAATAGATAATGATAGTTAAATAAAAAAATTAAGTGTTTTTATTAAGTAGGTACTAGTATGGAAAGAAAATTACTAGCTATAGTTGCTGCTGATATGGTTGGCTTTTCTCGATTAGTAGAGAGTAATGAAATCGAAATTTTAAAACGTCAAAAGAAACACTTCATAGAAATAATTAAACCGACTGTTGACAAATATACAGGTAGGATCATCAAAACAACTGGTGACGGTTTTTTAGCGACGTTTGAAAGCTCAATGAGCGCTGTTGAAAGTAGTTTAATAATACAAAGTAAAATTAACGAATTAGAAAGTATGTTTAATAATGACGAAAGGATATGGTATAGATTTGGAATTAACATAGGAGATGTTGTAATTGATGAAGACGATATTTTTGGCAACAGTGTAAATATTGCTAGTAGATTAGAGTCAATTGCAGACCCAGGTGGAATATCGATAACGCATGATATTTTTAAAAATATAAAAAATTTAGAAATAGATGAAATTGAGTACATAGGTGATCAGTACTTAAAAAATATTAGCCAAAAAATAGAAGTTTATAAAATTTTAGTTAATGGCAATAAAAAAAATCTCTATTCTAACTCAGATATCTTAACAGAGAGTGATCAAGAAATTAGATATTGTAGTTCGAAAGATAATACAATTATCGCCTACGCAAAAGTTGGCAATGGGCCTCCTTTGTTAAAAGCTCCTAATTTTATGAGTAGCCTTGAACATGATTGGCGAAGTCCAATTTGGAAACATATGTATAGATTTTTAGCAGAAAAACATACTTTAGTCAGGTTTGATCAAAGGGGGAATGGTTCTTCTGAACTAGATCCATCAGAAATATCTTTCGATAGCTTTGTTGATGATATGGAAGCAGTAGTTAATGATTCTAAAATTGAAAAATTTCCAATTTTAGGTGTTTCACAAGGATGTGCAGTCTCTATAGCTTATGCTATCAAAAATCCAGATAAAGTTTCACATCTAATTTTGTTTGGAGGTTTTGCGAGAGGGAAAGGACAAAGAAATGACCCTAAATATGAATCAAAAAGCAAAATGGAACAGACAATGATTTTAAGTGGTTGGGAAGATGAAAATCCCGCTTTTAGACAATTTTTTACTACATCTATGATTCCGGAGGGTTCAAAAGAACAAATGGACTCATTTAATAAAATAATGAAAATTACAACATCTGCAAAAAATGCAGCAAAAATTACAAATGCAAATGATCAAATAAATGTAACTAAAATATTATCTAAATTAACAGTTCCTACTATTATCTTTCATTGTACTGATGACGCGAGGGTTCCAATTTCAGAAGGTAAATTTCTTGCGGCTAATATTGAAAATAGTAAATTTGTTTCCATTAAAAGTAAAAATCATATTTTATTAGAAACAGAAGAAGGGTGGAACTTATTTAAAGAGGAAATACGTAACTTTCTTGAGAAATAAATTTTTTTTTTTGATAAAAAGTAAAATCTCTCAAGATAAAAAATAGGATGATTAATGGATTTTAATTTATCAGAAGAACAAATAAACTTTCAAAACTCAGTAAGAAGTCTTGCAGAAAGACATTTAAGCAAAGATAGCCTTCAAAGAGCTCATGATCCGTTGTTTCCGAAAGATATAGCAAAACTATTTGCAAAAAATGGTTTGATGGGAATAACACTTCATGAGAAAGATGGGGGTCAAGGCGGAAAATTAATGGATGCAGTTCTTGCTATCGAACAAGTAGCACTAGTCTGTCCAAGAAGTGCAGATGTAATTCAGTCAGGAAGTTTTGGTCCTATTAGAACTTTTGCTGAGTACGCAACAGAATTTCAAAAAGAAAAATATCTAAGCCAATTATTAAATGGAGAAATAGTTATTGGTTTAGGAATGACTGAGCCAAATGCTGGATCAGCTGTAACCGATCTAACAACAAAAGCTATCGAGGATGGAGATGGATTTAGAGTTTCGGGAAGCAAAGTTTTTACAAGTAATTCACCGGATGCTGATATTTTCTTAATATATGTTAGATATCATGAGGGAATAAATGGAATAGGATCTGTGCTCATGGACACTTCAATGGAAGGTTTTTCAAAAGGCAAATCTTCAAAATATACAAATGGAGAAGAATGGTGTGCTCTTTACTTTGATAATGTTTATGTTCCCAAAGAAAATGTACTATTGGGACCTGGCGGTTTTAAAAAACAGATTGCGGGCTTTAATGCTGAGAGAATAGGAAATACAGCAAGATCATTAGCTGTAGGTGAGTTTGCTTATAATGTCGCTAGAGAATACGCTCTTACAAGAGAACAATTTGGAAGAAAAATATGCGAATTCCAAGGTATTCAATGGAAGTTTTCAGATATGAAAATCAAAATAGAAGCTGGAAGGTTATTGTTATATAGAGCTGCAATTAATGCCGACACGGGCTTTCCATCATCTAAAGAAACATCAATTGCAAAAGCATTTTGTAATAAAGCAGGATTTGATATTTGCAATGAAGCAATGCAAGTAATGGGAGGAACTGGTTATTCACAAGAGTCGCTTGTTGAATATTGTTTTAGAAAATCTAGAGGATGGCAAATTGCGGGGGGATCAACTGAAATGATGAAGAACAGAATAGCTGAAGATATATTTGAACGTAGATTTTCTCAAAGACCAAATAAATAAATTTAATGATGATGGATACTCATTTAACTCAAGCTTTTTTGAAACCTAAATCTATTGCAATAATAGGAGCATCTGCAGATCCAAAAAAAACTGGATCGAGAATACAAAGGTTTTTAGTTGCTCACGGTTACAAGGGTAAAATATTTCCAGTTAATCCAAATAGAGATAATATTTTTGGCATAAAATGTTATTCAAATTTAAAGAAAATTGAAGAAAAAGTTGATCATATTTTTATTGCAGTTGATGGAGATAAAATCATTGCTTCGATTAATGATGCTATTTTAATAGGAGTAAAATGTGCAACTATTTTATCCGGAGGTTTTGGCGAAGCTGGTTTTGAAGGAGCAAACTTAGAAAATAAAATTTTAGATATTGCCCAAAAAGGAAATTTAAGAATTTTAGGTCCAAATAGTATTGGGATAATAAATATTTCAGACTCAGTCATTTTAAGTGCTAATGCTATGCTCGAATTACCAAATCTTAAAAAGGGTGGTTTAGGTGTAATATCCCAGAGTGGCAGTTTGATAGGTGCGCTTTTAGCTCATGGTTCCTCTCGTGGTATTGGTTTTTCTAAATTAATTTCAGTTGGTAATGAAACTGATCTGTCTGTTGGTGAAATTGGTAAAATGTTAGTCGATGACGCCAATACTGATACGATAATCTTATTTTTAGAAACTTTGCGTAAAAGTAACGAAATTGCTGAAATGGCACGTCTAGCTTACTCTTCGGGAAAAGCAGTTATAACTTACAAACTAGGTAAATCTGACTTAGGTAAAGAGCTTGCAAAATCTCATACTGGTGCAATTGCCGGTTCTGATGAAGCTTTTAATGCATTTATTAAATTTAACGGCATAACTAGAGTTCATATGTTTGAAACCTTAATAGAAGTACCAAATTTATTTAAAAATAAAGTAATTGCGAAAGGCAAAAGAGTTGGAATTGCGACAACTACGGGTGGGGGTGGTGCCATGGTAGTAGAAAGTTTGTCAGACTCAAATATTGAAGTAATTGACCCAGGTCCCTTAATATCAAAAGTAATGAAAAAAAATAACATTCCTTATGATAATAATAAGTTAGTTGACTTGACAATTGCAGGGACAAAACCTGAGGTTGTTAATGACGTTATCCAAGAATTCATGAATAACGATAACTGTGATTTAGTAATTATGGTAGTTGGATCATCAGCTAAGTTCAGACCAGATCAAGCTATTGATCCCTTGTTAAAGTGGAAAAACTATTCTAAACCACTTGCTGTATATGTGGCACCAGACGCTCTAGAAGCTCTGGAATTGCTACATAAAAATGGCATTGCAAGTTTCAGGACACCAGAATCATGTGCGGAGGGCATTAAAGCTTATTTAAACTATAAGACACCAAAAATAATTGATAATAATATTGATGATTTAAAGTTCCAAAACATCAAAAATATTTTGAAAAGTGTTAAAAATAAAAATTTAACTGAGTTTGAATCTCTTAAAGTTTTCGACGAATTGGGTATTAATGCGGTCAAGTCTCACGTTGTTTCTAATTTAACAAAAGCTATAGCATTGAGAAAGGAGATTGGACTTCCTCTAGTTATGAAAATTCTATCTAATGAAATTCAACATAAAACAGACACAGGTGGGGTAGAACTAAATATAACTTCAGAAGAAGATTTAAAAATTAGATATGATAAATTATTTCAAGTTTTTAAAAAATTAAAAATAGAAGCTAAAAAAAGAAGATTTATTATTCAAAAAATGGAAACTGGCATAGCGGAGTTTATTTTAGGTTATCGAGTTGATGAATTAGTTGGACCAATTGTTGTCATTGGATTTGGTGGTATATTATCAGAAATTTATGATGATAAATCAGTAAGAATAGCCCCTGTCGATATTAAAGAAGCAAAGATGATGGCAAGCGAGGTGAAAAGCTCTATTATCTTTAATGGTTTTAGAGGACTACCAAAAACTGAAATTGATAGTTTAGCCGAAGCAATAGTCAATATTTCACAATTGGCTTTTGTAAAAGAAATTAAAGAAGCTGAGATAAACCCAGTTTTAATTAAAAAACAAGGTATTGTTGCAGTTGATGGATTGATCAATTTAAATTGATGTTTTTTTGGATTTTTTAAAAACAAACAAAATATATATTTACTTGTTGGATTATTATTTTATCATAATTATATGATAATGAGTCTAAAATGATAGTTAACCATGGCGTTAGAGGATCTTTCCCGAACCCAAGTAAAAAAACATTAGGTTTTGGTGGGAACACTCCCTGTGTTGAAGTTAAAACGTCAAAATATCAATTAATTTTTGATTGTGGATCTGGTTTTACAAAAGTTGATTTTTCTAATAATCTTCAAACTATTTTATTTATTTCACATTTCCATCATGACCATATT